>NZ_QBUE01000020.1:0-82727 GCF_003058045.1 Novosphingobium sp. GV079
CAAGACTTCGCTGCACGGATCTGCAACGCCGCTGTTCCCCAAAAAGCGGCGATCTCGAAACACTTCCCAAGGGTCTCGACCTTCAACCAGCCAGATCAGTTCTGGAATGGCATCGATCGCGTGCGCGCGCAGGTCCGCCAGAAACGCGCGCCACTCAGGATTGCCACGATATTCCTCGATCGGCACATCTTCGGGCACGCGATAGTCGGGGAAGTCCTCCGCCTTTACTGTCCAGTTGAGGCGGCGACCTGTCACCATCGCTGCGCCTTCGATCAGAAACCGGTAGGCATCGGCATCTTCGTAAAGTGTGTCGGTGAATACGAGGCCAAACTCGGCAATGGGATGCCGACGCCGGTCGATCATGGCCGCACGAAAGCTGCCCTGCCCGGCGCTGAACATGGTATATCGGCGCGTCATGCTGCTTGCGCCTCCTGGCGCGGAAAGGCGGCGCGAACGTCGAGCAGGTTGCTCCATTGTTCAGCCAGGGCATCGGCCATGCCGGGGAAGGTCTGGCTGCGGGCGCGGGCGCGATCGGCGGCGTGCTTGCCCCATCCGCTTTGACGGTGGACGCGGCTCCAAGCCTTGTGCTCGTCCGTGCCGGGGCGCGGCGGGGTCAGGCGATTGGTGGGCAGGACCTGGGGGAGGTTGATCAGCTCGAGGCCCGTGGACTTGAAGAACGGATCTCCAAACCACCAGGGTTGCACGAACTGGACGTGGCGCCGGCCGGTGAGCCGGATGGCATGGCGGTGCATGATGGGGTTCTCCAGCGCGCGGCGCAGGATGTTTCCGCGCTCGCGGCATGCGCGATAGAAGGCAGCGGCCGCTTCGAGATCAGCCCAGCCCTGCGGATCGTGGCCATTGACGCGCCGTCCGCCGATGTAGAGCCAGCGCACGCCGCTGTTGCACAGGCGGGTGCATGGCGGATGCAGCACGGCCAGCAGATCCCAGCCATCATCGAGATGGTCGAGCAGGTTTCCGCGAATATGGCGATTGCTGCCATCGTCGGCCGGTTCAAGGTCACAGGACCAAGCATCAATGCCACGGGCGACGAAGGCACGGCGCAGGACGCCGGAGCGTTCACAGCCGATCAGGACGCGGGGCGCACTCATGCTGCCTTCATCTTGATCATGGTCGTAGGAACGTTGGTCCCGGCGTCGGCAAAGCTGGCCACGGGCAAGTCCCGCCATTCGCCTTGCAATTCGCCGTGGTCGTAGCGCGCGGTCGCTGGCAGGATCGCCACCAGCGTGCCATGCGGTTTCAGGAAGCGCAGAGCGTGGTTCACGTGCTTGACGTAGTGCCGGCCATAGAAGGGCGGGTTCATCACCACTGCGTCGAACTCCGGCGCCGGCGGCTGCTCCAGGAAGTTGGCGCAGACCACGGCATGGCCCCTGCCCCGCGCCTCGCTCGCCCGGCCGGGATGATATTCGATGCCCAGCGCCTGGTGCCCGCGGGCGCGGATGCCGTCGAGAATGCGCCCGTCGCCGCACGACGGCTCCAGCACGGTCCAGACTGGCGCCGCGCCGCGATAGTGCTGCGGGTCGGGAACGTCGGCAAAATCGAGCGCGGCCTCGACCACCTTGGGCGATGACCAATAGAACTGCAGATCCTTCGACACCGCCGTGCTGGCGCTGGGCTTGACGCCCTCGGGCTCGGCATCAGGCAGAACCTCGCCGTAGAACTCGGCCAGGCCGCGATTTACCGCCAGAAGCGCGCCGGCGTCGAAATAGACGTGAGCGTTGCCGTTTGCGAACTTGCGGATGGTCAGCCCGCGATCAGGCGCGGTGAACTGTTCGGGATCTCCCCTGCCGATGTTGTGGCGCACCAGCGTGCGGCCATTCATCACCGCGTCGTGCCCGGCCTTGTGCTGCACTTCAATGTCGAGCACTTCCAGCCAGTCGAGCGGTTCCTGCCCGCGCACAGCGGCCAACGCGTTGACCATGTCCTTGAACCGGTCCCGACCGTAGCTGCTGTGAAAGCTGTTCCAGCTCCCCAGGATCACGCGCTTGGGCAGGCCCTTCTTCCCGATGCGGACCTTGCTGTGCGATTTATAGGCGGGGTCGAGCGAGCAGAAGACTTCGGCCAGGCCGCGCAGGATGTGGAAGCGTGGGCGGATCAGGAAATCGCCAAACGTGGCCTTGGCGTTTTCGACCGTCAGCGGTGGCGGGTTGGCCATGTCCTTCTCGAACCGGCGCTTGTCGTCAGCGCTGGCCAAGTGGTCGATCATCAGGCGCCGATAGACCGCGCGCCAGCCTGACAGCAGCAGGTTCCGGCGCAGAGTATCAGCGTAGACACCATCACGCGGTGCAACCCGCTCGACGTAGACGCCCTGCACCGTGGCGGCAGCGTCCAACGCGGTGACCGCTTCCTTGAACTGGTCCACGACGAGATCGGCTGCGGCGATCTTCCGCTCGTATTCCGCGACCAGGTCGGCGACGGTGATGGGGAGAGCGATGGCGTTCATGCCCCCTCCTCCGGCCCAATCTCCGCCAGCACCTGCACGACCTGGAACGTGTCGTCCGGCTGCAAGCGATGCAGGCGCGTCGCTTCGGCGCAGGCGTCGGCCAGCGTGGGATGGCGACGGCGCGGCAGCTTCGCGCGGAACTCCAGCGAGCGATTGGGGCGCCGCCAGACATAGAAGCCGGCGGCGGTCATGCCTCGGCGCCCTCCCCGCGCTTGCGCTCGATCAGCGCCACGACATCGCCGATGGTCACCGACTTGTCCGGGCCGTCCATGCCAAGGGCGGCGGTTTCGTCGTCGGTGATCTCGATCGAGAAGACGTCCTCAATCTCCATGCTCAGTTCGACCATGTCGAGGCTGTCGAGCGACAGGTCTTTGGCCAGCGTCACGGTGCGCGGGTCGGAAAAGCGGCTCAGGTCTTCGCCGGTGAAGTCGGCGATGATGGTGGCCACGCGGGTTGTGGTGTCGGTCATGGTCAGGCCTCGCCTTCGTCTTCGAGTTCCGGGGCGTGGCCATAGACGCGCTCATAAAGCTCGTTGGTCGCGCTCCCGATCTCAAAGGGCTTGGCAACAACGGCGCCCATTTGGCCTTCGCCAGCGAAATTCCAGCCCTCATCAAAGGTCGCGAGGTCGAACGTCAGAGTCGGGAATTTCTCGACCAGCTTGGCGAAAACAGGCTCAGGGAAAGACCATGCCGTCTCGAAAGAGAATGCAAACGGCTCGCCGTTGTCGGTGACGCTGACCCGATAGGAACCCCACTTGGTGCCCCAGTTCTGGATTGCCCAAGGGTACCAGGAGACAAAGCCGGTTTCGGCCACGGCGCGAAGCCGCAGCAGTCCCTGTTCGCGGTATTCCGGGTGGGCCGCCAGATAGGCCCTCGCGACCTCGCCCATGTGATGGCAGCCGGTTTCCTGGCGCATCTTGGCAACCCATTGGTCCGGGATATTGATTTCGGCGCCGCCAAAGAAATTCTTCTGGTCTTGCGCCTCCGCCATGATCAGAGCGGCCCCGAATTCAGCGATGGTGCTTTCCTGAGCGGCCTTCAAGATCGCCGGCATGGGAATGATCTTGTTGAAGTCGAACTGCTCGGCATCGCCATCCGGAAAGAGCATTTCCCGAAACAGTTGAACGTCGCTGGCAGGCCCCGATACGGCGCAGGTGGTGGTGACATGGTTCGGCATCGGTCAGGCCCCCTTCACACGGCGGCGCGCGGCATCGATGCGCCCTTGCAGGTCGGCGGCCACGTCGTCAGGCAGGCCGGCGGCGTTCTTCACGAACAGATCGTCCACGCTCTTGACCGCGGCAAGCGTCGTGGCAGCGTCCAGGCTCGCCTTCATGCCTTCGACCAGGTTCCACCACGCGGGCTGTTCGCTGTCGCTGTTGGCCTCGCCCATGTCTTCGTCGGCCCGGCCTTCCTGGTCGTGGGCTGGGGGGATGGCGTCGGCGTCCAGCGCGCGGGCCGTTTCTTCGTCCACCTCGGTCATGCCGCGCGAATCCCGAGCGAGCAGTTCGCCTGTCTCAGGATCAAACGGCACGCCATTGCTGGTGCCGGAATGATCTTCCAGTTGGGCGCCCAATTGCTCATTGCTCGGCAGCGCGACGGGGGCATCTGGCGTCACAGAATCGAGCAGGGCCGCGGCCCTGCTTGCCGCCTCCATTTCGCTCGCTTCGACATCGACGATGATGTCGCCCGACATTGGCAGTGTCTTGCTGTGCCGACGCATGACCGTCTTGCGGGCCATTTCGCCAAACCAGTCCACCCATGGGCCCTTCGGGTCGCGCGGCTTGCCATACCGATCGATGGTGGAGCCGGTCATGCTGACGTTGCGGACGCGGTCGATTTCACCGCGCCGCATGACTTCGACCGCGACGGTACCGTCCTTCATCTTGGCAATGGAATAGGCGGCGACGATCTTGTCGTCGGTCAGTTCGTCGCCGGGCAGGTCCAGCATCGGCCTGTGGCGGATCGGTGGCTCCATCCCGATTTCATAGATGAAGGCGCCCGCCTCCATTTCGGCCCGATAGACCAGGCCCGTCTGCAAGCTGACGACCTCGCCCGACTGCACGATCTTCTTCCGCAGGCCATAGACCATCGGCATATACTGGACGATCTTGTGATCGTGCCACTTGCCTTGCGCGTCCTTCTTGCGGTTGTTGAAAATGACCAGCGCGGCCTCTCGGCCATCAGGCAGCAAGCCATCCTGCGCCGCCTTCATGGCCGCCACGATCAGCGATTGACGATCGGCGTTGAGCAGATCGGGGTTGTTGGTGGCGGCGGTCACGATCGTGCGCTGCAGCTTTTCCGGCGAAATGTGGGACGGCAGAGCCTTGCGAAACTCGTTCGCGCGCTCCTCAAGCTGCTGGGTCAGCTTCGTGACGGGATGAAGTTGGCGTTGCGCCGCAACGGTGGCGGGGGCGTTCATCGATAAGGCTCCTGTCAGTAAGGAAGGTCGGATGCGGAAATGTCGGCGGCGCCATCGGCCGGCGCAGCCTCGCCCTCGTCTTCGGCGAGGCCCAGAACCGGCTTGCAGGTGAACGGCGGCGCCTCGTCGGACACGGCCACGACCTCCACGCGCTTCCAGCTATCGCTGCGCGCATCAGCCACCTTCACCATGTCGCCGGGCTTCAAAGGGGCGCCGTCGTGGACATAGGTATAGGTGCGGGTGTCAGTCGGCCGGAAACGGCAGGACACGTATTGGGGCATGATAATCTCCTGAAATGCGAGAGGGTGGGTCAGCGGGCCACAGCCTGCTGGGTCGGCCAGATGCGGCAGCCGGGGATTTCGCGCGAACCGGCGCGGACCTGGCGCGCGACGGCGGCCTCGATCGCTTCCTTGACCTTCGGATCGGTCTTCACCGCCTTGAAGGCCTTGGCGTAATCCTCGACCGCGCTGCTCCAGACCGTCTTCGTCGACACCGTGGCACCGTCATCGCTGCGGATCGGTTCAGCCTTTGTGACCGGCGCCGGTGCCAATGCAGCGGCGGCCATGGCGCTCTCGGCAGCCTGGCGCGCAACCTCGGCGGCCTGCTCAGCGGCCTCGCGCTCGGCGGCGCTGGTCGCTTCGCGTGCGGCGCGCGCGGCGGCGGCCTCTGCGGCGAGGCGCTCGCGCTCGGCGCGCATGGCGGCTTCGGCGGCGGCCCGCTGTTCGGCGGCAATCCGCTGGCGCTCGGCTTCCTGCTCAGCCGCCTTCTTCGCGGCATATTCGTTAAGCTGGCCCTGCACCTTGTTGCGCGCCGTCATCAGCTTGGCGGCAAGATCGTTCTTCTCGGCATCGACCACGCGGCCGCCGGTCAAATAGGGAGCCTTGGCCGTCTTGTGGGCGACGTCGACGTGATCGAGCGCGGCACGGACCAACTTGATATAGCTGCCACCACGGGCATAGCTGTCATCGTCGACCACGTTGGCGCGATCGGCGCCGGCAATGATGTCCTCGACCTTCTGCTCGAAATCCGGCCGGTTGGCGAGCAGGGCCTCGCGGAAAGCGGCGCGCGCCTCGTCTTCGACCGGTGGCTTGTTGTGGCCCAGCCCGCCGATTGCGGGCGTGGACGGTTCCGGCCAGGGAGTAACATCGTCGAAAACAGGCTTCGGTTGTGCAATCGGCATTGCTGCCTCCTTAGAAAGGGAGTGGGGTGGACCTCGAAAGGGGGTCGATGCGGCGCCCGCGCTCGGCCCAGGCGCTGTCGGGGGCATGTTCGCGCGCCCAGGCCTGGCGGGCGCAGTAGCGGCGGTAATCAGCCTCGGTGATCGGATCGCCGGCACAGGTCGGCCAGACATGGTCCAGTTCGATCGGCTCGCCGTTGGCCTGAGCCTGCCAGCGCCAGGACCGATCCATTTCCTCACCGGTCACCGGGTCCAGCGGAGCGCCGTACCAGATGCGGATGCCGACATAGACGGCGTCGCGGCGCGGCTTGTGGCGGTAGAACCCCTCGACTGGCTGGCGCACATCCAAGCCGGCCGACACGCCGGGCGTGCCAGTTCCGGGGGTGCCATAGGAAAGTGGGGCGCGGCTCACTTCCCCTCCCCGCCCGTCTCAGCGCCGGCCTCGACAGCGCTGGAAGTGGACGGGCACGCCCCGGCAAGGGGAACCGGCGAGGCAGCGCGTGGGGACAGGATGCGGGCGATCCAGCCCTGGCGGCGCGGTGCATGATGCGCGGCGCACCATTCAGCCATGCTGGGAACGTCGCGCAAAGGCGGGTGAGCCGTCCCAGGCCGGCTATTGCAGCGTGCGGCGAGGATCGGCGTGTGGACGCGGTCAGCCATAGATGAAGGCCTCCAAGGTCAGGATGAAGAAGGGCATCATCAGCAAGCCGGCTAGGCCAACGGCGGCGCGAGGCAGGGCGTGGGCGGCGGGGATGCCGGCTATGCGCGGCGCGGCGGCAGCTACGGCCAGCAGCGTCAGGGCGGTGGCAATGATCACCACGAAGGCGACGGGGTGGTGGTGAGTCATGCCAGCGCCTTTGCGGTGCGCTTGCAGACGGCCAGCGCGACCTTTTCAGCCACGCTCAGGTGGCCCGCTTCCAGGTTGCAGGCGGCATGGGCGCAAACGAGGTTGCTGATGTGGTTCGGGCCGCCGTGGGCAATCGGAACCAGATGCTCGAGCGTCACATCGTCCGCGAGCGGGAGCCCGCAGAAAAAGCAGTCACCGCCGTCGCGTTCGAGAATGCGAAGCACGGCAGAGCGGCGTTGCGCCTGCCCGGCCCGGTTCACCACAACCACGGGCGCCAATGAGCCTTTCTTGGCCTTGATGTGATCTTGGGCCATCTCGGCTTCCGGGGTCCAAGTCTGCTTGCCACGGGCGTTCCGGTAAATGACGCCGACGCCATAAAGGGTGCGAAAGCGGGCGACCTCATAGGGGTTTGTCGGCGCCAGGCGTTCGCCGCCGGCAGCGACAACAGCGGTCAGAAGCTTTTCGATGGTCTGGTTAGGGGTTGGCTTGCTCACAGCACGATCTCCCGCGCAGGTGCGCCAACGGCATCGGCGCCAGGCGTCCACTGCCAGGCCTCGACCGGCTCGTAATTCTCCACAGCCAGTTCAGCGATCAGGTCGGCGCGCAGCTGCGGCACCTTCACCGAATGGGAAAAGCCGGGCTTGCGCACCCACATGTCCTTGCCCTGCTTGATCTGGTAGATGCGCAGCACCTGCTTGCCACCCGCGCATTCCAGCACCGCGAACTGGTCCTTGTGGGCGCAGGACTGTTGCGCCTCGGCCACAACGTTGGTGAGCGTGCTAGCTTCGGGCCGCAGCGGGTAATGGACGCCGTTGTGCAGCTTCCAGGCGCGATAGGCGGCGGTCATGGGGACGGGGCGCATCACGCAGCCTCCCGCCCAGCAGCCAGCGCGCGGCGGTATTCCGCGCGCGCGGCTTCCATGTATTCGGCGCCGCGCTTGTCCCACGAGCGGGCAATCTCACGGCCAACGACCGGCGAGTGACGCAGGAAGCGGTTCGGGATGCGCTCGATCAGGTAGGCGCCGTAAAGGTCCGACAGCGTCAGTTCGCGCATGGTCGGGGTCAGCGCGGCCAGTTCAGCGGCCTGCGCTTCGGTCAGGCGAAACGGAGCAAGTTCGACCGGGGCGAAGATCGCGCGGGTCGTGGCGTTGTCCGGGTAGCCTGCGGGAATTTCGAGGGTGGTGCCAAGGGGCATCTGCCGTCTCCAACTTGGGCCGGGGTGGCCGGCTGTTGGAGACTTAATGGGGGACATTTCCCCCGTCGTCAACAATTATGTGTGAAATTTCCCCCATTCGTGCTAAATTATTTTTGCACGAAAAAGGCGCCGCGTGGGCGCCTGGTGGAGGTGGTATGGATGGGTTGATCGCGCGCAGCTGCTGTTGCTCTAGCCCCGATTGCAGAGCGAACGGATGCGTTATCTCAAGGAATGCCGACAATCACCATAGTGTCTTGACCGCCCATTTTGACGTCGGTCACCTCATGGGTGATCTTGAGGCTGACAGAATCCCCGGAATGAATGCGGAAGTCTGCGGGGCCAAAGCGCGCGTTAATTTCATCAGTCGTCCATCCCAACAAATTCCTGAAAGGCTCAGCGAACACGCTGGTATTTGGCGTGCGCTGCCCGATTAGAGGGCCTTCGACATAGGTGCCTTGATGGGTCGTGAACACACAATCCATCGTACAGGTCCGCCGTTGCCCGGCCAAAAATATTGTTGCAGCAATGGACCCGCAAAAACTCATTGCATGCGTGTGAACCGATATAGGCAGCATTTGGATGAAGTGAAACAGGCCCATGCCAGCAGTTATGTCGCCGCCATCTGAGCAAATACACAATGTGACCTCGGCTTCACCCTCCTTAAACGCCATGTTTAGTAGGGTTGCTGCATTTCTCGCACCTGCGGGTGTGACAGCGCCGTGATAGTATAGGTATCTCATTTCGAAGTGGTCCCGTGCTTAGCTGGCGCCACCTCGAGCAGTCCGTTCATGGCATCGGTGAACACGCCGCCGATAACTGTGGTCGGCTCATAGCCAACAGCCTCTCCAGTGCTGACATGGATAATTTTGCAGGGATCGGAACAGGTCGCGGTCATTACCGTAGCGCCGCCATCGGTCACGCCCGCCACCTTGAAATCGCCATCGGCGGCCTTGCCTAGGTAGCGGAAGCCTACCGCATGCCCGACGCCGCGCCCATCCTTCTGGTCGTTCTCCGATACCTGCGAGAGGTAGTAATAGATGCCGTTGCGGCGCTCGACGAAGTTAGGCTCTGGCGCGGCGCTGGTCTCGGCCGCCGCCTCCGTAGTCGCTGCCGCTGATGTAGATCCGCCGGGCGCGGGTGCCGCTGCCTCGCCGCCGCACCCAGCCAAAGCGAGCGCCAGGCCCGCTGCGATATGCCCCTTCATGTTGCCCCCTTCGCTTGGCCTGCCCATCAGCCAGATTAGGTTCCTACGTAAATTTCCCAGATTGAAGCGGATCGAAAGATTTTTCCTATCGCGCACTTTTCACGCCGTGGTAGAACGGAGTGAGAACAAAGGACGGCAGATGGAACGAATCAAGCTGTGGAGCCCAGAATGCGACGGCGGTTGCCGCCCTTGCTTTTTAGACTGCGCCATGACCCGCCTGACCATCAGTTCATTATCTCGCGAAATCGAGATGTTGCGGCGCGAGCAGCCACCGCGACAGCACCCTCGTTGGCCGAACTGGTGGGATCACCTCCAAGAAGCGACAGCCCATATGCAAGCGCTTCGGCTAAGGCTTTTCGAGATTGCTCCGTCAGCCGACCAGATGGAGGCGCCAAGGGGATCAGCGCGTCAAGAAGTGGCGCCAGGGCTTCGGCACTAAGCGGGGGTGTGGCTTTAGACGAGCCTGCCGCCATCATTTCTTCGAATGACACGCCGAGACCCTCTGAAATTTTGTAGAGCGTCCCGATGCCTGGGTTCGTTGTCCGGCCGAGGACATCGCGAACGGCGGATTCACTGAGGCCGGCAGCAGATGATAGCGCACGGCGGCTCATGTCCTTGGTTGTCATAACATCCACGATAAACTGCCTGATTGCTGCAATTTTTTCCTCGTCATCCATGGGGGCAATATCCCACGGCCACGGCATTTCGGGGAACTCACGAAATTTCCCCCGATAGGCGCATTGACTGGGGGAGATTTCCCCCATATGCTGCAAACCCATGATGGCACTCCTTCAAGAAATCGAGGCGTTCTGCGCCAAGCATGGGTTCTCGGACTGGCAGTTCGGGGAGATGGCCCTGAGGGACAAGCATTTTGTCCGCCAACTTCGTGATGGCCGCGATTTACGGATGAGCACGGTCGAGCGCGTTCGCCAGAAGATGGCGGAGCACGAAGCTGGCCAGAAGAGCGCCGCATGAGCGTCCGCACCCCAGCCAAGGCCCTCCCCGATGCCTGAGGCCCCGGCCCCGATCATCAGCTCAATTGATTGCCTCGGCGCCTTTGCCGTGTCGCGATCGGACCTTGAACATGGCGAACAGGGCGCGCGTTTCGGTGTCGAGCTTGCCGTGATGCCGAAGGCACCATTGCAGCATTTCGTCGGGGTCCACATGGACCTTTTCGATGCTGCCAGGGTCGATGCCTTGTGCTGCCAGGATGCCGAGGGCTTGCTGCACGAACTCGATGTACGTGGGCGGGTAATCTTCCGGCCCGCAGACCTCGAAAAATCGCGGATAGTCTTCTGGCCTGGGCCAAACCACGGCGATGATTTCATCCATGGCAAAATTCTCCTGCTCGGTCTCGACAACCGCAGGATGACCGAAAGGGCCGGGGCGCGCAATCCCGGCCCCGGAGGGCGCTGAGCCATGCCTGAGCGCACCCGCCACCACACCCAGCCCCACGCCGCGATCCGCGCGACGCCGCTGCGTGATGGCGGCCTGCACGTCGCCGTGACCAACGGCGGCACAACGACATCCATCATCCTCACAGCCGAGACGCGCGCCGCGCTTTTCGCCAGCGCCCCGGCCCTGCCCGGAGACGCCCGGCCATGACCATGATCGAGATCGCATTGGCGGCCTGGCTGGCCATTTCGTTTGTCGCCGGGTGCCTGATCGGCTGCGCCATCAAGCGCGCCAGCGAAAGGGGCTGAGCCATGGCCGAGCCCCTGCACATCTGCCCCAGCTGCGGCTGCAATCTGCGCGCAGATCCCGAAATCGAGGCAGGCCCCTGGCGCCTGACGCCCGACAGCGCCTTCCTCGATGGTGCACCCTTCCAGCTCACCGCCCAGCAGAACGCCACGCTCTACGCTGTGGCCGCTGGTCGCGGGAAATGGCTGTCCCCTTGGGTCATCCTTGACCGAGTCAGCGACAGCGATGAGCCCAACGTTGTCGCCGTCGTTCTCAGCCGGGTGCGCAAGCGCCTGGGCGCGCGGATGCCGGTCGAGAGCAACCGTGGCCGCGGCTACCGCTGGCGCCTCCCCGAACAAGACAACCACAGCCCGGCGGGTCGCACCACCGGCGCCGGGGCGGCTGGCGCCATCCACGCCGCTGCCCCGGCCATTCATCCTGATCTCTGATTTCTCCATTTTGGAGGCATTCGCACATGCAACATAGCAATTCAGTGGAAAAAGAGCCCCTTATTTCCCACGAACAAGCCGTGAACGCGTTCAAGAAGGGCATGAGCCTGTTCGTTGGACGCGGGCGCAGCATGAGCGTCCTGCAGTTGGCCAAGGCCTCGCGCGTCCATCACCGCACGATCGAAGCGTTTCGGGGCTATCCGGTTGGCCATACCGACTATCGCCCGCTGGATTGGGGGCAAATGCTGTCGATTGCCTCAGTCCTCGGCGCGGACTTCACCAACGAATGGCTCCCGCTCACAGGCCAGGGCGCCTTCGACTTGCCCGACGATGAACCAAGCCCTGGCACGCTTGCCAGCGAGGTAGCGGAGGATGCTGCAACGGTAGTGCGCGGCATCAATGGCGGCGGCGTGGTCGACCTGCCGGCCGTGGGTGCACGCATGGTGCGCCATGGGCATGTAATCACCGCTATGGGCGCGAGGGCGGCATGAGTACGCGGCCGCATTGCAAGGCGCCAGGCGCCTGCCCGGCAAGCCGCCCGGATCGGCATTGCCGTTCCTGCGCCATGAGCGCGTTGTCTCGCACGATGTGGGCCAGTCCCGAATTCCGGGCGAGAAAGCGTGCCAGTGCGCGGATTGAGCAACTGCGCACGCCCGAAGCCCAGGCGAAGCGCGTCGCCGGCATTCGCGCTGCCCGCGCCGTGTGGCCGGATTGCCCGCCGGATCTGGCTAGCGATTATGCCAACCTGCGCCGCTATTTCACGGCCGTTGATGCGCGCGCCATGCTTGATCCCGTCTTTGCGGCAGGGAGGATGGCATGAACTTCAACCGCGACGCCACCGCCAACCGCATGGCCGTGCTGAACCTGATGATCGAAGCAGCCGATGCCGGCGCGCCACCGCCCGAATATCGGACGATCGCTGACAAGCTGGGCATAAGCATACCCTACGCCAACAAGATCGTGCTGTGGCTCGTAGAAAACGATGTGCTGCGCCGGCCGGACAAAGGGCTGTTCCAGTTCGAGATCGTGGGCACCGGCAAGGTGACCGCGCCCGGCAAGAGGATCGGCGTCGCCGGCGACGGGCTGCGCGACCGTGAGCGTGAACTGATCGACTACCTGCGTGGGTTCATCGGTCGTCCGATCCCGAAGAATCCGGAATTGGCGCAGGCGATCCGAGGACTGCACCCGGCATCGATCAGTTCGGTGCTTTGCTCGTTGGAAGCGGCGGGCAAGATCATGATCCGCCGCGATGGCATTTTTCGTGTGCTGGTCAGCATTCAGCGCCAGCCAGAGGCCCCCCAAGACGCCCTGCGCGATGATACCCTGCGCCATGTCGACAACCGGGTCTGCGGCTACTGCGGCACCCGTGCCGCGGTGCACGACCAGTTCGGCTGCCGCCGGAGCATAGCGGCATGACGCGCGCGGACATCGAACGGCGCGCTGGCGGGGTGGCGACATCCGCCATCCGTTTGCCCGAGCCTGGCGTGCAGCCACGCGCAATCATCACCTTGATCAGCCAGGCACTCGGCATGAGCACTGACACTTTGCTCGGGCCGCGTCGCGATCGTCATATCGTGGGCGCCCGCAAGTGCGCTTGCGCGGTGCTGCGCGGCAAAGGCCTCACCCTTTCTGGCATCGGGCGTCGTCTTGGCATCGATCATTCCAGCGTCAGTTGGCATGTCAGCACCTTTGACGCCTTCTGCGCCGATTGGCCCGAGTTGCGGATGATCGCCGATGCGTTGCTGCCCGCCCGGCCGATCGCTGCTGCAGCAGCAGCGCTGGCCGCCCAACAGGCGCAGATAACCGCGGTGATCATTGCCCGGCACAATGCGCGGCGCGATCGGAACGAGGCGAAAAAGCTGGCTGAAAAGCGGGCACGCCTGCTGCGCCGCATCGCCCTTGCACCGCTCAACAGCGCCCAAGACATCGCTGATGCCGCGCTCAAGCTGGAGATGCTGCCATGAGGATTCCGTTCTCGCGCCGTCGCACAGTCGCCCCCGTGGCCCCGCTGACACCGGAAGAGGCCTCTCGCGCCTTGCTGGTGCCGCGTAGCGCCTTGCGTGCCGCGCACAAGGCCCACGTCCGCGCCGTGGCACGGCAGCTTTGCGCCAAGGCTGGGCAGCCTGTTCCGGCGGCTTTGCAGGAAAAGGCCTGATCATGGAACGCGGCCCCCTCACCTATGCCGAACGCCTGGTGTTCGAAGCGATTTGTGCGGCGGCCGAGGCCGGGCAGACCTGCCCGTCGAACAACACCATTCTGGATATGACCGGCTACAATGCCGCAGCAATGGCGCCGCTGATGGTGGCCAAGCTGGAAGAGCGCGGCCTGATCCGGGTCGATCGTCGCCAGCGCTGCCGCATCGTCGAAGTCGTGGCGACAGGCAAGCGCACCGCCGTTCCTGCTGGCCACAGCAACGAAAACCCCCACGTCCCCAAGCGCGGCCAAGCTGCGCCAGCCCACCTTCCAGGGAGGATTTGATCATGGCATTCGAAGACATCGAGGCGGTCAATCCCGCCAAGGCCGCGCCCGCTGCTGTGCCGCCGCATGGGGTAGCAGTCTCCGCCCGCAAGCTCGGCACCCGTAACGGCGTCACGGCACGCTACATCAAGATCCTGATCGGTCCGAAGCTGGCCGAAGCCATTTCGCTGGTGAAGGATGAGTGCAACCTCCGCCTGGCCTTCGGCACGGGTGACGATGCCGGATTGATCCAGGTCGTGATCGACAACGCCAAGGGGCCATTTCTTGCCAAGCGGCAGAAGACGGGCGCCTATGCGCTGACCATCAATGCGGCAACGGCGGACGGCCTGTTCTCGCTCGATTTCCCCCGGTTCGACTGTGAACGCCTGGAGGCGCTGCGTCCCAGCGTCGGCCAGCCCCCGCATTTCGTGTTCTGCGCCAGCGAACAGATGCTGGCGGTCGACTGATCATGTCGCACGGCAGCCAGCAGCTTCGAACCTTTCGCCGGGCGCGCCGCGACGGCGCCAGCATCAATGACGCCGCGGCACTCGCTGGCATCTCGATCGGCGAAGCGCGCCTGCATGCTGCTGAGGACGACCGCAATCCACCGCCGCCGGAGGCTTACGAACCGCTGCTGGCAACGCCCCGTTCAACCACCGAAGAGGAGGCCACCATGGCCCGCCAGAAGAAGACCGAAGTAAAGTCGGAGCAGCAGGAAAGCGGCGGGGTATATAACCGCCCCAATGCCGCCGAAGCGATCCGCATCTACCGCGCCGAGATCGCGCCGCGAAAGGCGTTCATCTCGGAAAAGCAGGGCGACCTCAGCGATCCCTATTCGCGGATCAAGGACGACTGCAATTTTCCGCGAAAGATACTGGACCTGCTGTTTCATCTCGAAGCGATGGAGGACGCCAAGCGCGACCACTTCCTGACCGCGCTGCATCTCGGCCTGACCGAGATGAATTTCAGCCGGCCGCTCGATCTGGTGACCATGGCCGAAGGTGCCGAGCCGGGTCAGCCCGTGGTGCCCGCCGGCGCCAAGGGCCGCAGCAAGATGGCGACGATTCCCAGCGATGGCATCGACGCCGATCTGGCCACGGCCGCTGGCGCCGAACCGCGCACCCTCAGCCTGCAATGATGATGTCGGTGGGGCGGCCCTGATCGGTCGCCCCACGGCAAGGGAGAATGCCTTGACCATCCTCGCTCTCGACCTTTCTAAGCGCGGCACCGGCTGGGCGGTGTGGATCGAAGGCACCGACGCGCCCCGGTATGGTTCCTGGGTTCTCGGCTCCGAATTCACGACACGCGGCCAGACCTATGCCAAGCTGCACGCAAACCTGCTGGACCTGCGCGCGCTCTGCCGCTTCGAGCATCTCTATTTCGAGGAGCCGATTTCTCCGGCGCAACTGAGCGGCCACACCAACATCGACACCCTGCGCGTGCTGAGCGGCTTGGCCGCCCATGCCGAGAGCTTTGCCCATGCCATGGGCCTGCGCACCGCCCAGGCGATCAATGTCAGTTCCTGGCGCGGCGACTTCATCGGGCGGATCGCCGCGTCCGATGCCCGGAAGCGCGCCAAGGCGGCAAATCGCAGCGCCAGCGATTCCCTCAAGGCCCTGACGATCGAACGCTGCCGGCACCTCGGCTTCAAACCGCGCACCAACGATGAAGCGGATGCGCTGGGCCTGCTCGATTACGCCTGCGGCCTTCGCGGTCTGACGCCGCCCTGGCGCCAGAACGAGGTGCTGCGCCCGATGCTCACCGGGAGTGTGCGGCGATGATTGAAGGGGACGACACCCCCGGCGCCCGCTGCTGCCCTGACGTCGACCGGATCCATGGTTTGCGCACGGTCGATGGCGAAGCCGTGTTCGATGTCCACGAGCACAAAGGCTTGCTGCGCGGGTTCATCGCCCTGCCCGATCGCTCTCGCCTGATGCACTGGTTGCGCAACGGCCGGCTGACCCGTGCCCGGGAAACCGGTTGCGACCTGCGGAGAACGGCACGGTGAGGTGCGCGGCGCGCCGTGGCTCGAGCCTCGCTGCGGAACAGGCGTTCGCCGCGCATGCCGCGATGGTGCGAGCCGAGGCGCGAGAGCCTGATCTCAAGGACAATCCCTGTTGGACGCTGCTGCGGCGGGAAGCCTTTTCCCGCTTCGACCGCGCGTTCGGAGACACCAATTCGTGAGCGACACCGACTCATCTGTTCTGATCAATCCCGAAGCGGAGGCGGCGCTACTCGGCGCGATCCTGCTCGACCGGCGGGCGCTTGAACGAGCCGCGGACTTCATGCGCGCCGAAGATTTCGGCGTCCCGATCCTGGGACGCATGTTCGCAGCCATTGTGCACGAGGCATCGCTGGGTCGCACCTTGTCGGCGGTCATGATGCTCTCTCATTTCAAGCAGGATCCCGACCTGGACACCCTGGGCGGACCTGGCTTTCTGGCCCGGCTAACGTCTGACCCGACATCGATGATGATCGACCCGGCCGACACGGCAAAGCAGCTGCTCGACTTGGCACAGCGTCGGCGCATGCGTGACGGGTTGCTGGCCGCCATCGAGGCCTGCACCGACCTCAGCCACCCCACCGCTGAAATCGCCGCCATGGCTGATGCGGCGGTGACCGCGCGCGAGGATGTCGCCATAACCGAAGCCGATGCTGCCGATTGCGTCGCCAGCTTCATGGCCGATCTTGACCGCGATGTTGGTGGTGCGCGCTCCGTCATCATTCCGGGCGCCGACGAGCTCTTGGGCGAATTGGAACCCGGCAGCCTGACCATCGTCGCTGGCCGTCCTGGAATGGGCAAGACCGGCTTCGCTGGCAGCTATGCCCGTGGCGCCGCCTCCCATGGCCAAGGTGTGCTTTTCGTCAGCCTGGAAATGTCCAAGGAGCAGCTGACCGGGCGCATGCTTGCCGACATGCTGTTCGACAACGAAGATCGCCGCGTGCCCTACGGCGTGATTCAGCGCCGGCAGCTCAACCGCTGGGAGCGGGAGCGCGTCAACGAGGCCGCGCTGATGCTAGGCCGTCTCCCCCTTACCATTGCCGACCCCGGCACCCTGACCGTTGGCCGCCTCGATATGCTGGTGCGCCGTCACAAGCGCCGCCTCGCCGCCGCCGGTCAAGGCCTCGATCTGGTCGTTGTCGACTATCTCCAGCTGCTTCACCCCGACACGCGCGGTCGCAGCGCCTATGAGGCGACGTCCGAGGTGAGCAAGCGGCTCAAGGGCCTGGCCAAGGAACATGGCGTCGCCGTCATGGCCTTGGCCCAGTTGTCTCGCACCGTGGAGCAGCGCCAGGACAAGCGCCCCCAGCTGTCTGACTTGCGCGATAGCGGCCAGATCGAGCAGGACGCCGACGCCGTGATGTTCCTGCTGCGCGAGGAATATTACCTCAACCAGGCCGAGCCGCAGAACGACCCCGATGCGCACCAGCGCTGGGAAGACAAGCTGCAGCGCTGTCGTGGGGTCATCGAGTTCATTCTCGCCAAGCGCCGCAACGGCACCACCGGAACGACGCGCGGCCGCTTCTTCGCTCCCTATCAGGCCGTGAGGTGATCATGGCCAAGCACTATCAAGAAAGGCCACTGCCATGAGCCGCATCCGCTCCGTCCACCCCGGGCTTTGGACAGACGAGGAATTCGTCTGCCTCTCGGCCATGGCGCGCCTGTTGTTCATCGGCATCTGGAACGAATGCGATGATGGCGGCTGTTTCGAATGGCGCCCGCTTCGCCTCAAGATGCGGATCCTACCTGCCGACAGCGTCGACATGGACGCCTTGTTGGCCGAGTTGGTGGAGAACCGGTGCATCCTGAAGTACGATTCTGATGGCGCCAGTTACGGAGCGGTTCGGAACTTCTGCCGGTTTCAACGCCCCAAGAAGCCCACTTTGTTCTGCCCTCAGACCGATGAGGTTCGGAACTGGTGCGGAAACGACACCCCTTCAAAGCCTGACAGTTCCGAACCAGTGGGGAACCAGTTCCGAACCGGTGGGGAAAAGTCTCCGCAGAAGGGAGGAAGGGAGGAAGGGAGGAAGGGAAATACGTTTCCTGACGGAAACGCCGCGAACGCGAAAATTTCGGACAAACCGCCCGAACCGCCAGCGCCGGCCCAGCCCAGCGCCGATCCCGACAAGCAATTCTGGGACGAAGCCAAGGCCTACCTGGGCAAGTCCAAGGCCGGAATGATCGGGAAATGGGTGAAGGATCACGGCCGCGAAGCCGTGGCGTCCGCGCTCGCCAATGCCCGAAAGGCCGAGGCTGTGGACCCAGTGCCGTACATCGAGCGGGTACTGCGAAACCGCAACGCTGCGGAAGATGCCCAGCGCCATGCCGAAGCCGAAGCCGATCGGCTGTTCGACCAGCGCTACCCGCCGCGTTCACTCAGCGATAGCGAAGCCAAGGCCATCATGGGTCCGGACGAGTTCGAGCGCTGGAAGGCGCGAAAGCAGGCGGCATGACGTGGGAAGCCCGTGTCGAAAACCGTCCATTGAAATCTACACTGTTCAATTCGGGAGACACCGCACCATGATTGCGACGACGACGAGGGCAAAACCCGATCCCAGGGCCAAGCGCCGCGACGAGACGCATGCCCAGTGGCAGGCCCGGATCGACGCCATGGCGCCGTTCGAGCGGGAGACCGGTGAACCGGTATTGACGCCCGAAGCGCTGGCCCAGGGCGACTGGGAGCCAGCATTCATCCCCGACCAAGGCGGCCGCCTGACCAAGACCATGCGGCGCAAGTCGGTGTCGTCCATGGCCCGGCTGCACGACAACGGCCAGATCACCGGCGATCAGTGGGCGGCCTCGCAGGAGATCGCGCTGATCGCCGAGATGATCGAGCGGTCGGTTTCGGTGCGCGGTGCCAGCCTGGAGGCTCGAGTGGATGGTTCCGGATCGGGCCGCGACGTGCTGGTCGAGCGGCTGCACTTGGTGCGCATGGAGCAGGCCTACACGCAATGGCGGCAGCACCTGCCGATGCCGCGCCGCATGGTGATCGACATGGTGCTGGGCGACCGTGAACTGTTCGCCACGGCGCGAGTCTACCGCGTGGGTTGGCCCCGTGCCCGGCGACTGCTGCTGGGCGCGCTGGACCGCTGGTGCGACATCCGGGAGCGGGTCTGGCGCGATGTCGACGAGCGGGATGTGCTGGCCCGGTATGCGCGGCTTGGGGTGGGGGAGTTGGTTTGATGGGCCGTCTGGTCAAAGCAGGCCTCGACCTGTTCCGCTGGTGGCTGGTGTTCGTGCTGATCCGGGCCTTGGTGCGCGTGATGCCGCCAGACCGCGACGGCAACACTATCCTCGCCGGGCTGCTGCATGGTTTGCGGGCGGCGAACGGCAGGCGAGGCCGTTGATATGGCAAATTTCGCCCGCAGAGCCACCCTACAGCGCGAAAGCGGGTATCAGCCCTATGGTGGTGAGGTCGGGGGACAGGTTCACGGCTCTGTGGGCCTTTTGAGGGCATTTCTGATTTTGATAGGAGTGAGCAGCCATGAGCATGGTTGAGACGGTTGTCCTGCATGGGCCGCCGACAACACGCGCCGGAAGGCGTAAGCACAAGGAGACTGACCATGCCAACAAACCTGCGCGCGCACGCTGAGGCTGTGCTGAGAGCGGCATTCCCCAACATGAACCCGGCTATCATTGCGGTTGCCGCGAAACAGCCCGCCATCCTCACCGCCCTTGCCGCGCTCCATGACGAGGCTGTGCGGGCGGCGTTGGAGGCGGCTGCGGTCCATGCCATCTGCGCCTTTGACGACCGCAGCCGGTCGCGTCCTGACAACATCGACTGGAACGATGGCCACCGTGACGGGACGCGCGATGCCGCCGCTAAGGTGCGCGCCATCGACCCCGCCAGCCTGCGGGAGGGTGTGTGATGGGGGCGATAATCTCACCATGCGGCGCATATCGCTATCGCCTTGAGAGGCGGACTGGTGGCGACCAGATCACAGCCGTGATCATGGTCAACCCATCGACAGCGGATGCCGAAAAAGACGATGCCACAATCCGCAAACTTCTGGGCTTCGGACAGCGGAACGGATGGGGTCGGGTGATTGTCGGCAATCTGTTCGCTTACCGGGCAACGGATGTTCGGGAACTGGCGCGCACCGATGATCCTGTCGGCCCGGAAAATGACGCACACCTTCGATGGATGATCGGGCAGGCGAAGAAAGTCATTTGCGCATGGAGTCCGGTATCAAAGCAGCCGCAGATATGGCGTGGGCTCCGCTGGCGAGCAATCACGAACATCGCCCAACCACTTGGCATTCCGCTCTACAGCATAGGGCAACCTGCGCAATGCGGGCACCCCAAGCACCCGCTGATGCTGCCGTATGATAGCCCGATTGTCCCATGGAGTGCCCCATGACCCCCACCGACGCCGATTACGAAGCCGCGATCCGGGCGGCAACCGGTGCCGCCAACAAGGCTCGCGTGCGGTTCATCCGTGAGTGCATTGGAGGCACTGATCAATCTGAATTGGCCCGCTCAATCCACGCCCACGCCTGCACGCTGGCGAAGGTGCGCGAGGCGGACGCCGAAATCCAAGAGCAAGCCCGCCTGCTGGGCAAGAGCGCCGAACGCGAACTGGCGCTGCGGGGTGAGGTGGAGCGGCTGCGGGAGGCAGTGCAGCACATCCAAAACGCGCCGATGGTTGTCGATGGAGGCAGCATCCAGTGGTGCCGAGTTGTTGCGCAAAAGGCTTTGGAGAACCGGACATGACCGACCTTGAACGCCTGGCCGCGCGGTGGAGAAACCCGCCGATCAACGCCCCTTGCGCGTGAGTGGCAACTAGCGTAACTTCCCATCATTCAGAACTGCGCCCCGAGGCCCTACCCGGCCTGCGGGGCGCTTCTCGTTTCAGGGCCTTAGACGCCCTGGCCCGGCCCGAGAGGCCCAGCACCCAAGCGGAAAGGAGGCGATCTTTGCATCTCCCACGACGCGGGCGGCTGGCGCCACCGGCCTGCCCCGCGCCGTGCGGTATCGGGGCCTGAGCTTCGAGGAAAACGCCATGGGCTACAGCGAGCGCGCCCGCGAAATCGAAATGCGTGCCGAGTTTGTGCGCCAACTGCTCGCGTCGCCTGATCTGAACGGGACGGAAGCGGCTTTGGCTGCTGGCTACGGCGGCCCAGCCAAGAACCCGCGCAGCGCCGCCCGTGCAGCGACCAGGTTGCTCAAGCGGGAGGATGTGCGCGCCGAGATCGAAAAGGCCCAGGCCGAGCGTGCCGCCAGGACCGAGATCACCGCAGACAAGGTGCTGTTGCGGCTTTGGGCAATCGCCACCGCCGATCCGAACGACCTGGTGCAATACCGCCGTAACGCCTGCCGCTACTGCCATGGTGTCGGGCATGCCTACCAGTGGATCGATGAGGCGGAATGGGGCCACGCCTGTGACACGGCGGAAAAGCGCCACAGTGTGAAACCCGACAACGCCGGTGGCTACGGCTACAGCTTGCATGTCGAGCCCGCCCCGGACTGCCCACGCTGCAGCGGTGAAGGAATCGGCCAAGCCCATTTCGCTGACACCCGGCGCATCAAGGGCCCGGCGCGTATGCTTTTTGCAGGGGTAAAGGAAGGGCGTGACGGCCTTGAATTCAAACTGCACGACCAGATGGTGGCCATCGACAAGGTCATGCGGCATTTGGGCATGTTCAAGGATCGGGTCGAACTGACTGGTAAGGATGGCGGCCCGGTCGAACTCGAGACCAAGGGCGGGGTATCCGGGCTGCTGGCTGCCGCGCGACAGGCCGGCGCCGATGTTGACCGAGATTGATCTCGACGGTTACCAGCAACTGCGGGGAATCTGGCGCCGGGATATCCTGCTCTACGCCAAGCAACGGCTCGGACTGAACCCGACGACGCAGCAGGCGGACCTGCTCAAGGCGATTGAACCGGAGGGCGCGAAGGTGTCGGCCCGTGCCGGCCACGGCGTCGGTAAATCAGGCTCGGTATCTGCCGCGGTTTGGTGGATGCTGGAATGCTTCGACTTTCCCAAGATCCCGTGCACCGCGCCCAGCGCCAGCCAGCTGCGCGACGTGCTTTGGTCGGAACTCGGGAAGTGGGCGCGGAAATCGGACGCGATGAGCCGGTCGCAGGGCCTTCCCCAGGAACTGTGGTTGTCGAACCTGTTCACGGTCAATCAGGACCGCATCGCCGACAAAGGCAGCCCAGACCAATGGTTCGCGGTGGCCCGTACCGCCCGCAAGGAGAACCCGGATGCGCTGCAAGGCTTCCACGCCAGCGGCGTCAGGATCAGCGAAGACGGTACCAGCGTAGAGGAGGTGGCGACCGAAGAAGGCTCGATCATGTTCGTGGTCGAGGAAGCCAGCGGCGTCGATGACAAGATTTTCGAAGTGGCAGAAGGCGCGCTGTCATCCCATGGCGCCCGACTGCTCATGGTCGGAAACCCGACCCGCAACACCGGCTATTTCGCCCGATCACACAAACAGGACCGGGCGGATTTCACCGCGCTGCACTTCCGTTGCAACGACAGCCCCCTGGTCGATCCCAGCTACCGCGAGCGCCTAGTCCGCAAGTTCGGCGAAGGGTCGAACGTGGTCCGGGTTCGCGCCGACGGCGAGTTCCCGAAGCAAGACGACGACACGCTGATCAGCATCGACGATGTCGAGGCAGCGATCAGCCGGGATGCGCCCTCTACCGGCGGCGACCGGCGGCTTGGTGTTGACGTGGCCCGGTTCGGCGATGACCGGACGGTCTTCATTCTGCGCGCCGGCAACGTGGTCGAGAAGTGCAAGGTCGTGGCGAAGCAGGATACGATGGCCACGGCCGGCATGGCAAAAGCCCTGCGCCAGGAATGGGCAGCCGACGAAATCTACGTCGATGCCAATGGTGTCGGCGCAGGCGTCGTCGACCGGCTAGTCGAGGAAGGCGAGCCGGTGGTCGGCGTCATGGTGTCGGAATCAGCGCCGGAACGCACCCAGTGGTCCAAGATCGATGGGCAGCCATTCAAACTGCGCGATCACCTCTGGATGGAGGTTGCGGAGTGGGTGCGCACGGAAGAGCCGAGTTTCGGGCAACTCGACAAGGAGGTCGCGGATGACTTGGCAGGGGAACTAGCTTCCCCGCGCTACCGCATTGATAGCTCGGGCCGCATCGTGGTCGAGAGCAAGGCCGACATGAAAAAGCGGGGCCTGCGGTCCCCGGACATTGCCGACGCCTTGGGCCTGACGTTCGCGCCCAAGGATTTCGACCTCAACACCTACCTCAAGGCCTACGGATGAGCCGACGATCACAGCGCCGCGCCCGTGGCCGCAGCCAAGCCGCGCCTCGGCCGCAGATGGACCGGGCCACCGCCGACAGCTTCCAGAACATGCAGGCACGTCTCGGCGTCGGCGCGGGCAACATGAGCGACGCCAACACCTATGTGCTGTCGAATCTGCTCACCCGGCAGCCGCGCACGCTGGAGGCGATGTACCGCGGATCGTGGGTGGTCGGCGCTGTGGTCGACGCCGTCGCCGAGGACATGACGCGCGAGGGTGTCGATTTCGGCTCGACCATGGCGCCCAGCGCAATCGAGCGTATCCACGCCGCCGAGGACGATCTGCAAATCTGGCAATCGCTCCAGGAAGTGATCCAGTGGTCGCGGCTCTATGGCGGTGCGATCGGGGTGATCGACATCGATGGCCAGGACGTCTCGACCGAACTGAACGTCGATACGATCGGGCAAGGCCAGTTCCTCGGCATCACGCCGCTGGGCCGTTGGGAGTTGCTGCCCGTCACAAGCGATTCCATGCCGCTCAATGGCACCGTTGTTGGCCGGCCGGAGTTTTACAAAGTCGGGCCGCAGGCATCCGCCTTCCAGTTGCAGGATATCCACCACAGCCGCGTGATCCGCATGGAGGGCGTAAAGTTGCCCTACTTCCAGCGCATCGCCGAGGCGGGCTGGGGCATGTCGGTGGTCGAGCGCATGTACGATCGCCTGGTCGCCTACGACAGTGCCAGCCAGGGTTCGGCCCAGCTGATCTACAAGGCCTATTTGCGCACGCTCAAGATCAAGGGGTTGCGCAGCATCCTGGCAGCCGGCGGCAAGGCAGAAACGGCTGTCGAGAAGCACGTCGAGGCGATCCGCAAGTTTCAGTCCAGCGAAGGGCTGACGATGCTGGATTCCGAGGACGATTTCGAGACGCACACCTACAGCTTTTCCGGGCTCAACGACCTGCTGCTCGG
Source organism: Novosphingobium sp. GV079 (assembly GCF_003058045.1). Taxonomy (NCBI): domain Bacteria; kingdom Pseudomonadati; phylum Pseudomonadota; class Alphaproteobacteria; order Sphingomonadales; family Sphingomonadaceae; genus Novosphingobium; species Novosphingobium sp. GV079. The sequence goes on from NZ_QBUE01000020.1 coordinate 24,068, forward strand.
GTTTGGTCAGCAACTGTCCGGGGCCACGCAAATCCCGCTGGTGCGGCTGTTCGGCCAGTCGCCGGCGGGTCTCAACAGCACCGGGGAAAGCGACCTCCGGAACTACTACGACGCGATCCGCGCCAAGCAGCAGAAAGACCTGCGTGAGCCGGTGAACAAGGTCATGTCGATCCTTTACCGGTCGGTGATCGGCTCGCCGCCGCCGCAAGGCTTCCGCGCCACGTTCAACCCGCTCTGGCAAATGTCCGACACCGAAAAGGGTCAGCTCGCCAAAACCATCGTCGATGCCGTCGGCACCGCGTCGGAACTGGGCCTGATCAGCGCCCCGTCGGCCATGCGCGAACTGAAGCAGAGCGCCGACCAGACCGGTGTGTTCTCGAACATCACCGATGACGAAATCAAGGAGGCCGAGCTTGCCCCACCTCGCCCGACCGAGCTTGATCCCGACGCTGTCGCGCCTGCCGGTGATGGACCGGGCCAGGTCATCCCGGCGCCTGGTGCAGACGGCGAAGGTGGAGAGGCAGTACGCCAGCCAACTGCGTAAGATCGCAGCGCACGTCGGCGAACTGATCAACACGATCTGGGTGCCGGAAGATCCGGCGGTTGCCGATCGGATCGGGCAGGCGCTCGAGCGCTACGCCCAGATTATCGAGCCATGGGCCCGCGTTGTCGGACGGCGGATGGTCGAGGAGATCGATTCCCGTGACCGCCGCGCCTGGCGCGAGGCATCGGCAGAGATGTCCCGCCTGATGCAGGCGCAACTGAACAGCACAGACGTTGGCGCCCTGACGCAACAGCGCCTGGGCGATCAGGTGCGGTTGATCACCAGTCTCCCGCGCGACGCCGCCGAGCGGGTGCACAAGCTGACGCTCGAGGGCTTGACGCAGGGCACGCGCGCCAGGGAAATCGCTGCCGAGATTATGCGGTCGGGCCAGGTCAGCAAGAGCCGGGCCGATCTGATCGCACGCACCGAGGTTTCGCGGACGTCGACGGAGTTCACCCGGGCGCGGGCCGAGGACATCGGTTCCACCCACTTCATCTGGCGAACCTCGCGCGACAGCGACGTGCGGCCGAGCCACAAGGCCTTGGATGGCAAGACGTTCCGCTGGGACGAACCGCCGGAATGCGATCCTGGGCACCACGCGCTGCCCGGCGCGATCTGGAACTGCCGGTGTTTTCCTGAGCCCGTGTTTTGAGGTGACGATGCACATCCACGTCCAACTGCGCGACAGCGGCGCAGATATCGTGCGTGCCGCCGGCATCATGTGCGTTGACCCCGATGGCCGCATGCTGTTCCTGCGCCGCAGTGCCGACACCGCAAGCCACCCGGAAACATGGTGCTGGCCTGGCGGAAAGATCGAGGATGGCGAATCGCCGGCAACGGCCGCCCGGCGCGAGGCAATGGAAGAAGCCGGGTGCAACGCGAATTGGCCGCTGCGGCTGATCGACAGCCGATCCGGTTTTGCAACCTATCGCGCCGAGCTGCCCCGGCCTTTCGCGCCAGTGCTGAACGCTGAGCATACCGATGCCGTCTGGGCGCACCCGAAAGACGCACCATCGCCGCTGCACCCCGGTGTCGCCGCAACCCTCAAACACGTCGGCGCCATCTGAGCGCCACAGAAAGGACCGTCCATGTCGTCGATCAAGATCCTGGCCGAAGCCGCGCAGGCCAAGCGCGCCAGTGCGCAGGCTCACATCGCGGAATCGGAAACGCTGCTGGCCCAAGCCGAAGAAAAGCAGGCGCTGGCCGATGCCGACAACGCCGAAGCCGAAAAGATCGAAGCCGATATTCGCCTGCTCGAAAATGGCGGCGGCGAACCGAAACCGCGCGTGTTCGCCGGCAAGGGCGCCAAGACAGCCTAACGGCCTAGAATCCATTTCGAGTGATCCAGCGCCTCGCGCGCCAGGTCAACCGGGTCGCCGTCCCCATCCCTGATGCGGGCCAGATAGCCCCAGAGATATTCGATGTAATCGGCGGCATCGAACTCAACGAGATCCTCGGCCGCCAGGTCGGGAAGCTCGACACCGTCCAGTTCGGCAATCGCGCGCAACTGATCGACGATGTCTTCCGGTGCATGCCTCATAGAGAAGGACGATACCTATGGCTCTTCCCGCCTACAAGCGGAAGGGTGCGCTTCGCCGCGCCCTGATCGACGCAACCACGTTCAACCTTGCTGGCCTGGCCGCGACCGTGACGCTGACCAAGGCTGGTGCACCGGTCAACGGCACCAATGGCACGGGCGCCGGCGTGGCCAATCCAGGCCAGCTTCTGGTCGATACCACGACCGGCATCCTCTACCAGAATACCGGAACGCAGGCGTCGCCCACCTGGACCACGCGATTCAGCACGACCGGTGACGCGCAGAGCGTGACGACCGGCATCACTGCCAGCACGACGCAGACTTTGGTCGGTGCTACGGCGCTGACGAGCAAGATCAACTTCGTCGCCACGGCGGCCAACAGTGGTGATGCCGTCTCACTGCCCGCGCTTTCACCCGGCCAGTCGGTGACCGTGTTCAACGACGGCGCAAACCCGATCAAGGTGTTTCCCGCCGCTTCGGGCATCCAGATCGATGGTGGCACGGCCGGCGCCTCGGTGACCCTGACCAACGCGCGCCGCGCCACCTTCTACTGCAAGAGCGCGACCGCGATCACGTCGGCCCAGCTTGGCGCCGTCGCTTCCTGATCATGACGGTGCATCGTGACAGGGCTATGGTCATCGACCGCAGCCCACAGGCGACCTATGCGCCGGAACAGCTTGGCCGCACCCAGGCGCTGACGCCGGAAGGCTATCTGCTCTGCACCGCCGTGCGCGTCGCGCGGACCGGGGCGATGCTTTACCGGCCCGACGAAGTGCCGGAGGTGCAACCCGCTCCGAACGGCCAGATGATCGTCGTCACCCGCGATGCCGACGTGCTGTTCGATCCCGAGGCCCTGGCCAGCTTCAACGGCAAGCCCGTGACCGATGATCACCCTCCGGCCCTGCTCAGCGAGCGCGACGCCCGGAAATATCAGGTCGGCGTCACGCTCAACCCGCGCCGGGGCGAAGGTGCCGATTCCGAATTCCTCGTGGCCGACCTGCTGATCACCGATGCACCGATGATTGCCAAGATCCTGGCCAAGAAGAAGCGGGAAATCAGTCTTGGCTACGACGCCGAGGTCGAAGAGGTGAAGCCCGGCCTCGGGCGCCAGGCGCGCATCATCGGCAACCACACCGCCATCGTCGACCGAGGTCGCGCTGGCTCAACCTGCGCCATCACTGACAAGGAGAATGACATGGCGAAGCGCAAGATGTCCCTCATGGACCGCGTCCGCGCGGCATTCCGGGACAATGACGAAACGGCCCTGGAAAGCGCGCTCGCCGACGCTTCCGAAGTGCTGGGCACTGGCGAGCCCGATGGGGATGAAGGCGGCGTGCACGTCCACATCCACAACGGTACCCGCGAAGAACCGGCCCCGGCCGCCGTGCTCACCGACGATGGTGATCCGAACGAAGCCCGCTTCAAGGCGCTGGAAGACAGCCTGGGCGGCATCATGGCACGCCTCGACGAAATGGCCGCCAACAAGGTCGAGCCCGTCGCCCCGGTGGTCGAAACCACCGATGAAGATCCCGAGGAGGAAGTCGAAGCCGATCGCTCCGAAGTCATGGACGCCCAGGCCAAGGCCGAAATCATCTTCCCCGGTTTCAAGACCGGCACCATGGACGGCACGCCCAAGCGTCGCGCGCTGACCGAAATGCGCCGCGATGTCCTGGCCCGCGCGTTCAACGACAGCGCCCGCCGCGCCGTGATCGAGCCGATCCTGGCCAATACCGATCTGGCCAAGGCCAAGCCAGCCCAGGTCCGCGTCCTGTTCGACGCCGCCGCCGCCGTGGCCAAGGTGCACAACACCCGGCCGCGCGCCATCACCGCGATCCCGCAGGGCCCGATGACGGCCGCCAAGATGCAGGAACAGATCGCCGCTCGCCGCCAGGCCAAGCGCTGATCACCACCCCACTCAACCACCCAAGCGAAAGGAAGCCGACATGACGGCGATTACCACGCGGATGAACGTTGCCATTCCCGGCGCCGTCAGCCGTTCTTTCCCTGGCCAGGTGATCTCGCAGGAGGTCATCGACAGCGCCAATCCGCCCACCGCCTATGGCCAGCCCGTCAAGCTGGTCAACGGCAAGGTCCGCACGCTCGCCAGCGGTGACGCTGCCGGCGTGATCTACGGCATCACCGTGCGCCCCTATCCCACCCAGGATGCCACCGGCGCGGCCTCGGGCTATGGCGCCGGCACACCCCCGACCTCCGGCATCATCGATGTGATGAAGGTCGGTTTCATCGGTGCCACGCTGGCCAATGGCACGGCCGCGAAGGGCGCGCAGGCCTATGTGCGCACCACCGTGAACGGCAGCCTGGCGATCGGCGGCATCGAAGACAACACCACGTCTTCGGGCCTGGTCGCGCCCAGCCTCTATGCCTTCACCGGGCCGGCTGACGCGGCGGGCAACGTCGAGATTTCCGTCGGCATTCCGTACTGATCAACCCCTGGCCAGCGGTCGTGAGAGGCCGGGCCTTTCTCCTCAGGAGACCACAAGCATGAATACCCTCCGTATGCGGGAGAGCGGTCCCGCCATCATCGTGCCGTCGATCGCGCTCGTCGCCACGGCGGCCGCCCCCGCCATCGCCGCCGCGCTGGCATGGGGCGACAACCGCAAGGCCACCCGCTTCCTGCGCGATGCGTTCCAGACCTTCGACCAGGCCACCATCGACAGCGCCGGCGCGTTCTTGGTGGGCGAACTCGAACGCCTGGATCCGATGATCCATGAGCCCCTGGTCGACACGACCTGGAGCCGCGACATCGACCTGCGCACCGATGTGACCATGGGCGACGAAAACTCGTCCTACACCACGTCGACCTTCGCCTCGACCGGCGGCCCCTCGTCTGGCGGCATCAGTTGGGCCGGGCGCGAAACGACCACGATCTCGCGGATCAACGTCGACATCGCCAAGGTCGTGAACCCGCTGACGCTCTGGACCGAGACGGTCAGCTACACGATCACCGAACTGCTGAGCGCCCAGCAGCTTGGTCGCCCGATCGATTCCCAGATGCTGGCGGGCCTCAACCTCAAGCACCAGATGGACACCGACCAGATGGTCTATGTCGGCGATCCCACCGTCAGCGCCACCGGCCTGGTGAATGCCGCGCTGGTGGCCAACACCGGCAACGTCGCTGCTGGCGCCGCGTCGGGCCTGCCGTTCATCACGAAGACGCCGGACGAAATCACCGCCGACTTCAACGAACTGCTGACCTCGGTCTGGGCGGCGTCGGGCTACAAGGCCCCGCCGAAGAACGTGCTGCTCTCGCCCGGCGCGTTCGGCTACATCGCGACCACCAAGGTCTCGGAAGCCGGCAACATCAGCATTCTGGAATATGTGAAGCAGAACAACGTCTTCACGGCCCAGAAGAACATCGACCTGGAAATCTACCCGGTGAAGTGGCTCGACAAGGCCAATCTCAACGGGCCGGGCGGTGCCGCGGCAACCTATGGCCGCATGGTGGCCTACAGCCGCTATGAACCCTATGTGCGCTTCGCCATGGTGCCGCTCCAGTCGATGCAGCCGCAATATCGCGGCATCTGGATCGACGTGCCCTACTATGGCCGCCTGGGCCGCGTGGAGACCGTCTATCCCGAAACCATCGGCTACCGCGACGGCGTCGACTGATCCCGTCCTGATCGCTGGTTGAACGAGGCGCTTTCCGGCGCCTTTTCTTTTGCCCGGGGAGGGCTGCATGGCATTCGCCTATTCGGATTTCATTGCCGCCTTCCCCGAGTTTTCGGACCAGACCAAATACCCCGAAGCCAGTTTCACGTTCTGGCAGGGCATCGCCGCGCTGCGCCTTCGCGCCGATCGGTGGGACGCCCTGCTCGACCACGGTTCCATGCTGTTCATCGCCCACAACATGGCGGTGCAGCGCAAGAACGCCATCGCCGCAGCCAAGGGCGGTGCCGTCGGCGCCATTGACGGCCCGACCACGGCCAAGTCGATCGACAAGCTGTCCAAGAGCCAGGACGTCTCGGCGGTGACGCTGGAAGGCGCGGGTGATTGGAACGCCACCACCTATGGCGTTCAGTTCTGGCAACTGGCGCTGATGGTCGGATCGGGTGGTCGGCAACTGTGACCAATGGAACGACCGTCACAAAGGACCGGACCGCCGCCGTCAAGGCTGCACTCAAGGCGCTTGTCAAAGACCGCGTGCTGGTGGGCATCCCTTCGGAAAAAGCCTTTCGCGATCCCGAGCCGGACGAACCCCGGCCGGCGCTGAACAATGCCGAGATCGGCTATCTCAACGAGTTCGGCGCGCCCGAAGCCAATATCCCGGCGCGACCCCACTTGGTGCCCGGTACGCAGAAAGCGCTGCCCAAGGTCGAGAAGTTCTACCGCGAGGCGGCACCCAAGGTGCTGGATGGCAACAGCGAGGCAATCCGCGCGGCGCACGGCAAGGTCGGCTTCACCGTCACGTCGTCCATCAAGAACCTGATCACCGACGGCATCGCACCGCCGCTGGCCGAGCGCACGCTGGAAAATCGCAAGCGCCGGGGCCGCGAGGGCGAGACGCCGCTGCTCGATACCGGGCAATACCGCCGCAACATCGATTTCGTCATTCGCCCGGCCGGGGCGAAGAAGGGCAACCGCTGATGATCGACATGGATGATCTGATCGGCGACCCCGACTTTTTCCAGCCCATGACCATCTGGCGCCGGCAGATCACCTATGGCGGCAATGGCGTCGAAACCGCCGCGCCCGCCCTGATCACGCCGCAGCCGCTCGGCTCGATCCAGTCTGGCGCCAATCCCGAAATGCTGCGCCAGGCCGACCTGACCAGCGTCGAAAACCTGATCACGATCTACACCGATTTCCGGCTCTACACCGAGGGCACGTCATCGAGCGCGACACCGCCGCTGCCGTTTGGGCCGGTGCAGACCGACATCTATGGCAATGCCGTGATCCCCACCGACCTGGTGCAGTTCAAGTCCGACATCGTGGTGTTTCTCGGCGACGTCTACGAGGTGTTCCTGGTGCAGGATTGGACGACCTATGGCGCCGGGTTCATCGAGGCCCTGGCCCGCAAGGTCAGTCGTGGGCAGGTGGCGCAATGAGCCGGGACAGCAGCGAAAGCGGCTTCCTGCTGCCCACCACGCCGCCACCGGTCAACGACGAAGCGCTTGACGACCTGTTCCGAGTGACGATCGCGGGCATCACCGGGCTGGATCCGCGCCGTGTCGTGCGCCGGTTCAACCCCGAGCCCGCGATTGCGCCGCAGTTCGACGGAACTTGGGCGAGCGTGGGCGTCATGGCGATCGACGACGACGATTTCGCGCCGCAGGGCTTGCGCGCAGACGGCACCTATCGGCTGATCCAGCATGAGCGTCTGGAGGTGATGGCCAGCTTCTACGGCGACAAGGCCCAGCAGGCTGCCCGCATGGCGCGCAACGGCATCCAGATTGAGCAGAACCGCGAAGTCCTGGCCTCGGCAGGCATCGCGCTGATGCACGCCGAGAAGCCGGTCAAGGCGCCGGTGCTGATCAACAACCGCTGGTCGAACCGCATCGACGTCACCTTCGTGTTCCGCCGCGCCATCGCCGACGTCTACCCGATCCTGAGCCTGACTGGCGTTGACGGTGGCATCGCCACCGACGCCGGCCCCACCGAATCCATTTCCGTCACCACCGACGACTGACCGGAGAGTCCCCATGACCACTGGCTTGCCGACCTCGCGCCTCATCAAGGCGTCGTGGTCCCTGACGGCTGCGGCCGCCTCGTATCAGAACATCAATACCCTGCTGATTTTGGGCGACAGCGACGTCATCGACGTGACCGAGCGCATGCGCACCTATTCGGACGCATCCGACGTCGAGGCCGATTTCGGCACGTCGGCGCCAGAATATGCGGCGGCGCTGATCTTTTTCAGCCAGAAGCCGGCTCCGGCCAGCCTGTTCATCGGCCGCTGGGCGCGCACCGCGACGGCGGGGCTGCTCAAGGGCGCGATCCTGACCTCGGCCCAGCAGGCTCTGTCCAACTTCACGGCGGTGACCAGTGGTGGCTTCAAGATCGCCGTCGATGGGGCAGGTTCGCCCACGAACATCAGCGGCATCAACCTGTCGGCCGCGACCAGCCTGTCGAACGTGGCGACGATCATCAGCGCCGCCCTGACCTCGGCGTCGGTGGGCGCCACCTGCACCTGGGATGGCACCCGGTTCGTGTTCAAGTCCGCCACGACTGGCGCCACTTCGGCAGTCTCGTTCCTGACGGCTCCGACCAGCGGCACAAACATCGCCGGCCTGCTCGGCGGTCTCTCGACCAGCGGCGGCTATACTGTGGCCGGGATCGTCGCGGAATCGGCACTGTCGGCGGTGACGCTGTTCGACGATCTGCCGACCTATTGGTGGGGCCTGATGTTCGCGGCTTCGACCATGCCCAGCGACAGCGACCGCCAGGCCATCGCCGCCTATATCGAGACCGGTATCCATGCCTACGGCATCACGGTTTCGAGCACGACCGCGATCGACAACGCCAGTTCGGCTGACATCGGCTCGCTGCTCAAGCAGGCCGGCTACCAGCGCACGTTCGGCATCTATTCGACGGCCTCGCCCTATGCCGTGGCCGGCATCTTCGGCGTGCTGCTCTCCACCGATTTCAGCGGCACCAACACCATGCCGACCGTCATGTGGAAGACGATCGTCGGCCTCGCGGCGGAATCGCTTCGGTCGAGCCAGGCCAACGCGCTGGACGCCAAGCGCTACAACTACTTCGCCACCTTCGACAACGAGGCCTCGATCGTCGTAAATGGCATGTGCTTCGGGGATGCGTTCATCGACGAAGTGTACGGCCTCGACTGGCTGGCCAACCGCGTGCAGACCGACCAGTTCAACAAGCTGGCTGCGAGCCCCAAGGTCGCACAGACCGACAAGGGCATGACCGAGTTGCAGACCGTCATGACCGCGTCTCTGAACGTCGGCGTCACCAACGGCCTGATCGGTGAAGGCCTGACCTGGCAGGCGGCGGGCTTCGGCTCACTCAAGGAAGGCGATGTGCTGCCCAAGGGCTTCTACATCTACATCCCACGCCTCTCCAGCCAGAGCGCGGCCGACCGCAAGAAGCGCGTCACGCCGCCGATCCAGGTGGCCGTCAAGCTCGCTGGCGCCGTCCACAGCGTGAATGCGCTGCTCACCATCAACCGCTGATCCGGGGTTCTGACCGATGCCTTATACCTACAGCTTCTACGACGTCTCGGCGGCGATCTCCGGGCCGAACGGTTCGTTCTCGCTTTCGGACGGCAATTCCGAGGGCGGCATCACGATCGCGCGCCGCGGCGACCGCAACACCTTGACGGTGGGCGCCGACGGCACGCCGATGAACAGCCTGCACGCCGACAAGTCGGGCACCATCACCGTGCGCCTGCTCAAGACGTCGCCGGTCAATGCCATGCTGCAAAGCATGTATGATGCCGACGCCGCCGACACCTCGGCCTGGGGCAGCAACACGATCCTGGTCCGCGACACGAACCTGGGCGACAGCCACGACGCGATCGCCTGCGCGTTCATGAAGTTCCCGGACACCGTTTATGACAAGGAGGGACCGGCGCTGGAATGGAGCTTCACGGCCGGATCGATCCATACCTTTCTCGGCAGCGGGGCGGCCTGACCATGGCGGAAATCGAATTTGAAGGCGCGACCTATCGCCTAGCCAGTCTCGACCCGATGTCGCAGTTCCACATCACCCGGCGCATTGCCCCGGCGATGGCGGCCTTTCAGAAGGGCGTGGCAGAAATCGGTGACGGGGAAGCCAGCGGCGCGATCATGGCCAGCATCATGTCGGCCTTGGGCGAACTGTCCGATGCCGATGCCGAATACGTGATCGGGCGCTGCCTGGCCGAGTGCCGGCGCAAGAACGGCGAGGCCTGGGCCAAGGTCTGGGCGGGCGGCCGGCTCATGTTCGACGATATCCAGATGCCCGGCATGATTCGCCTCACGTTCGAGACGATCCGGGAGAACATGGCCGATTTTTTTCCCGGCCGCAGCTTGAGTTCTCCATCGGCGGCAGCCTGAATTTCGAGGCCGCGTCCAGCCCCGAGGAAGGCATGGATTGGCTTATGCAGCCCGTGCTTGAAGGGCTGATCACCTATGACAAGCTGCTCGATCCAGCGCTGGGCCTATCCGATATTGCGCGCATGAACGACGCTATCGCGGTCAGGCAGGAGAACCAGCGGCGGTTCGAGGCTGCGGCGAGGCAGGGTCAGTAGGCGTCCATGTCGACGACGAAGATGTGCGAGCAGCGCAGGCAGGCAAACTTGCGGCGCCATTCGGCCAGTTCTTCAAGGTATGCCTGCTCCGATGTGCGGTATGACCGCTCAAGCAAGAACCAGATGCCGCCGGTCGCTACCATGAAAAATGCGGAGATGGCTGCCGCCCCGTATCGCCCCTGCCCTGCCGCGTTCAAAAATCCGATCCCGACCAAGCAGAACAGGATGATTGGGAAAACCGACCGCGATGGTCGCTGCGGCGGACGGGCTGCCATGGCCGCGCCCGACGTCGTTATGCCGCTGGTGTGCGTGGCAGCGGCGAGTAGCTTAGTGCCTGGGGAATAGCCTATCGTCCCGCTTTGGGAAACGGTCGCTTGCGTATTGGATGCGACCAACAGCGCCAATCGCTGCGTGTTCTCACTCCCACACCTCGGACAATTGCAATCCATAATGCCACCCCCATGCCGGGGCACAGAATTACCCTCCGTCGCGCGAGAGTCCAGCCTCTACGAGGCGCCGGATCGCTTCGGATCGGGGCATGTTCGCAGCCTCTGCATAAGCCTCGACCTGGGCGGTCAATTCCGGAGGCGAGCGAAAGGTAAGCACCGGGTCTTTCCCGGTAGCTGGCCGACCCTTCTTTTTGGGTAATACTTTTTTTGTTGACGTCATGGCTAAACGGTATTACCTAAAAAACAGAGCGGCGCAAGGGGCCTAATCCTTGCACCGCTCCTAACCAACCCGATCCCAAGGAGATCGACATGGCTGATTTCGTCTTTACCCCGCTCCAGAACCCGGCGCCACAAAATCCCGCCGACAACGACATCATGCGCGAAATCCTGCGCCAGCTGGTCAAGGGGCGTTCGTGATGGATCGCCGTGCATTCGTCCGCAGCGGCCTAGGCACCATCGTCGCCATTGGCGCCACAGCCATCCCCGTTTCTGCCATCGCCCACCCTGCAGCCAATCATGCGGCGTGGGACGCTGCGCTCCACGATTATCAGATGAAGCGCCAGTACTCCGATAGCCTTCCTACCACTGATCCACGCGCTGACGACGCCGTTGATGCCTACTGCATCGCCATGGATCATCTGGTGGGCGACGTGCCCTCGCCGAACGCCAATGCGCTGCTCTACAAGATGGAACTGGCAAAAGAGCGCTGGGACGGGCTCGGGCTACCGGACGAGTGGCTGGACGCTTTCATGGCCGATCTGCGCCTGCTGGGGGATGCGTAATGGACCGCCGCTCCTTTTTGGTGGCAAGCGCCGCCATTGGCGTTGCCGCGCTCAGCCCCTCGATTGCGCAGGGCGCGGCCGGCGGCAGTGGCGCATCCGACCTGGCTCAACAGGTCAAGATGATGCCGGAATTTTCCAGCATTCCCGATGACGACCACCGCGCCGCAGTCGTCGCGCCGGGCCTCGCCGCCATGGTCGACACCAGCAATCGGACCCCGGCGGTCGGCGCGCTCATGTATGTGCTGGATTACGGCGCGTCGCCCAGGTTGGTCTGTGCCAGCGAATGCAGCCGCCCTGGCCGGAAAATCCTTGGCCGGGCCGTCGGGCGCTATCGCGTGCCGGAAACGGCGCCGTTCGACCTGCTCCGGCGAGCATGAGCGAAAGTTGAGCCACTTTGCGATTCGCAGTCTGACCTTCGAAATCGGTTTGCGTTACGACGGTGTAATCTGGGAAGAATTGGACACAGGGCTTCGGCCCTCATGTTTCCCCCCTGGGAAGGGGAAAGCGGCGCTCCCAAGCGTCGTGGACGGACGGGAAGGTGTTTGGTTGTCGAGGCCTGCCCTTCCCGCCCGCCGCATCCTCGGCACGCGTCAGGCCGAAGTCTGGCGCACACCAAGAAAGGCATCGTCTCATGCCTCCTACCTCCGATACTCCGAAAAGCAGCGTTGTCGCCATCGATTTTCACGGCGACCAGATCGTCACCTTCCAGCACCAGGGCGAACCCTACGTGGCCATGCGCCGCGTGGTGGAAAATCTCGGGCTGGCTTGGCAGGTTCAGCAGCGCAAGCTGGCTGAATGCGGCTCGCGCTTCGCGTGTCACCATATGGTGACGCACGACACTACTGGCCGCCGCCAAGAAATGCTCTCCATGCCGGTGGCCAAGCTGCCGCTGTGGCTGGCCACGATCAACCCGAACAAGATCCCCGACCCGGTGAAGCGGGCGAAGATCGAACTCTACCAAGCCGAATCCGCCATCGTCCTGCACGACTACTGGACGAAGGGCGTGGCGGTGCGCGGCGATATGGAAGGCGTGGTCACTAGCCTTGATCGTTCCGTGATGAATGCGATCGGCGGCATGGTGAAGAGCATCATGACCAAGCAGCTTGCCGAACTGGTGCCCGCGCTGGTCGAGCGCGAAGTGCTGGCCGGGCGCTATGGCATCGTCCAGGGCGTCTGCGCGCTGCAAGTGGCGGAAATGGCCGGCTACACCAAGGGCCGGCGCCCGCGCGGCGCGACGCAGTTCATTTCGCGTCGCCTGGGCCGCTACCACGAAGATCGCGCCGTGCCGATCCGGCGGTCTGAACATGGTTCGGGCCGGGTGCGCCTGTTCGACGAAACGACGGCGCGCCGCTGGCTGGCTGACGGCGGCAAGACCGAAATCGACCATTATATCGCCGGGCGTTCCGGCCAGGGGTCGCTGCGGCTTATCCGCTGACAGTCCAATAGATCAGGTGGGCGGTCTTTCGGGCCGCCCTTTCCTATTGCCCTCGCGTGAGTAGCAGCGTAGGTTCCTGACCATTCCTTGAAATTCGCCCGCACCGCCGGGCATGCACAGGTCGCCCCTCACCGGGCGGCCTTTTTTGTTGCGAGAACCCCATGGCCGACAACGTGATCAAAGAGTTCTTGGTCTCGCTCGGCTTCAAGGTCGAGGGCCAGGACAAGTTCGACAAGGGGCTGGACGCCGCCACCGCCAAGGCCGTGGCGATGGGCGAGGCAATCTACGACCTCGCCAAGCAGGTGGCCGAGGCGATGGCCCGCATCCTGCCCGATCTGGACCAGCTTTACTGGCGATCGCAAAGGCTCGGATCGTCAGCAGCAGGTGTTCGTGCCTACGGTTACGCAATTTCGCAGCTTGGAGGATCTGCTCAAGGCGCAATGGCAGCGCTTGAGGGCATCGCAGAATTTGCGAAATCAAGTCCAAATGCAGGATCGTGGTTTGTGGGAGCCTTGGGGGTGGATCGGCGGCATCTTGGCGATGCCGTTGAAATGGCCAAGGATCTCTCTGCAACTTTCCAGAAGATGCCGTATTTTCGAGCTAAAGCCTATGCATCAATGCTTGGAATTGATCCCATTCAACTCCAGGCGATGATTAAGGATACGGGAGAATACGAAAAACAATACGAAGCCATGGCAACTCGCCTAGGCGTGAACTTGGAGGGCCTTTCCGGCAAATCGAATGATGCAATGACGCGGGTTCGCGAGCTTAAAGCAGAGCTGAGCCTTGCGTTCGACGTCGCTGAATACAAGGCGCTGGAATGGCTGATCCCTAAGTTGGAGGAGTTCTCCCGCTGGGTAAACGAGATCATGTCGGGCCGGAAACTGACGGGCATCAGCTTGCAGTTGCGCAATCTGATCAACGATATCGGCGACCTTCTGCACGCGCTGGGCGATCTCGCGGCTACGCCTTACATGATGAATTTCGCCGAAAAACTGACAGCGGCGATCGATCATTCTGTGAAGGCCATCAGCGCGCTAGTGCGCGTCGTGACGCACGTTCTGAACGGCGAATGGGCGGCAGCATATCGCGAAGCCATCAACGCCGCGCAGCAAACGACTCAGGCTGGCGACAGCTTCATGATGGGCGTTATCGGTGCTGGCTCTGGCCAGTATCAGCAAGGCGGCGGTGCGTCCGGCGGATGGGGTGGCGACGCGGGGGCGCCGGGTAGCGCGCCGGGAGCAGGCGCGGGCGGCGGCATAAATGCCGGCAATCTGCGAAACCCCAATGGCATCGGGTTCCAGAAATTCCGCAGCACGGCCGACGCGTTGGTCGCGATGGGCCGCCAGTTGGTTACCTATCAGAAGCGCGATGATTTAAACACGATCGCGCAGATTCTTTACCGCTACGCGCCGCCGAATGAGAACAACACCGAAGGCTATATCCAGTTTGTTTCAAAGATGACTGGGTTTGCACGGAATCAAGCGCTTAACCTGTCCGACGCCAGTCAACTGGAAAAGCTGATGTACGCCATGATCCGCATGGAGAAAGGCCGCAGCATCATCGGCCATGGCGAACTGCTGAGCTTACTGGCCGCAAATGCTGGGCGGGTTAACACTCCATTCGCAGGGAGAGCGCATGGCGGCGTAGTCTTCCACCAGCACAATCAGTTCCATGCCCACGGCGGCAACAGCCGGGACGTTACGCAGGGCGTGATGTCGCAGCAGGAAGCGGCCAACCAGCGCCTGGTATCGTCGGCCGGCGTGTTCGCCTACTGACATGGCCCAGGCAGTCATTCGTGCAATCGGCGGCTTCATCGCTGACGTCACGGTCAAGGAGACCCACAAGGACGATCTGACGATCACCACGCACCCGGTGGAGCGCGGCGCGGCGATTACCGATCACGCCTTCAAGAACCCGGCGCAGTTGACGGTGCAGGCCGGGACCAAGGGCGCTGGCCTGTCGCTCTCCGACGCCTATGCCTCGCTGCTGGACCTGCAAGCCTCAGCCGAGCTGCTGGAGGTGCAGACCGGCAAGCGACTGTACCAGAACATGCTGATCCGCTCGCTGGCCGTCGAAACCGATGCCGCTACCGAGAACGTGCTGATGATCACGGTCCAGTTGCAAGAAGTGATCCTGGTCGAGACACTCGAAACCGCGATGCCCAAGAACGCCGTGCGCCAGTCGCCGCAATCGGCCTCGGGCGTGGCGAGCACCGGCTCCAAGCGGGTCAGCAGCTATTCCGGCGCGACGCCGAGCAATTGAGGCGACCATGGCAGCCTACGAAATCCCGCTGACCGGGCAGGCCGAGACGTTCTCGATCGCGCTCAACGGCACGACCTATCAGTTGACGCTGCAATACCGTGACCATGACGAAGGCGGCTGGGTGCTTAACATAGCTGACGCCTCGGGCGTGGCCGTCGTGTCTGGCATTCCGCTGGTGACTGGCGCCAACCTGATGGAGCAATATGCCTATCTCGGGATTGCGGGCGGCGCGGCGCTCTATGTCACCGATACTGCCGGCGGCGACGCTGCGCCGACGTTCGGCAATCTCGGGACCGACACGCATCTGGTGCTGGTGACGCCGTGACCATGCAATACCTGCGCCGGGCAACCCTGCTGATCGGCGATGATGAAACCGGCATCGATATGTCGGATTTGCAGTTCTCGTTCTCGGTGCGCCAGGCGGACTTGCGCACCCCGCAGTATACGAACATCCGCATCTACAATGTGGCGCGGGCGACAGCGGAAAAGATCAAGGCCAACGAATACACCCGCGTCGTCTTGCAGGCCGGGTATCAGGGCGGGAACTTCGGGCTGATCTTTGACGGCCAGATGATCCAGGCACGCCTTGGCCGGGAAAGCGCCGTAGACAGCTATCTCGATATCCTGGCCGCCGAGGGCTACGAAGCCAATCAGGCCGTGGTCAACACCACGCTGGCGGCCGGGGCAACCGAGCAAGATGTGGCGAATGCGGCCGGCACGGCAATGGGCCAGTCGATCCAGTTCAACAGCTACAATCCCACGGTGAAACTGCCGCGCGGCCGGGTGCTCTACGGCATGGCGCGCACCGCCCTTCACAAGGCTGCGGCGACGGCGGGCTACGGGTATTTCTACGACCGGGGCGGCATCAATTGGGTTCCGCTGCAAGGCTACAAGGACGGCGCCGCTGTGGTGCTGAACGCCGCAACCGGCATGATCGGTTGGCCGGAACAGACACAGGACGGCATCCGCGTGCGCTGCCTGCTGAATCCGCTGCTGGAAGTCGGGGCCCGGCTGCAAATCGACAATGCGTCGATCTTGGCGGCCCAACCGTCGCCCAGCTTCGACTACGTGAACAACCTTCCGCCACTCGATGCCGATGGCTTCTACCGAATCTACGTGATCGAGCACAGCGGCGATACGCGCGGCCAGGCCTGGTATTCAGACATCATCTGCCTGACCATTGATCCGACGAAATCGGGCCTTACCGGCCTCGTGCAAAAGGGCCAGTTCTGATGGACCCCAGACAGCGCCTTGGCGACCTCTCGACCTCGATCGACATGGCGGTGCGTGGCAACCAGGCGGAGATGTGGACTGCCCTTCCCGGCATCATCCAGTCGTTCAATGCCACCGCCATGACCTGCGAAGTGCAGCCGTCGCTGCAAGGCGTGCTGTCCGACCCCAAGACCGGCCAGGCCAGCAACGCCAACCTGCCCCTGCTGGTTGACTGCCCGGTCTGCTTCCCGGGCTGGGGCGGCGTCTCGCTGACGTTCCCGATCGCGAAAGGCGACGAGTGCCTGGTAGTGTTCGCCTCGCGCTGCATCGATGCCTGGTGGCAGAGCGGCGGTGTGCAGCCGCAGATGGCCTACCGCATGCACGACCTGTCCGATGGGTTCGTGGTGGCCGGTGTCCGGTCGCAACCGCGTGTACTGAGCGGGATCAGCACCACGGCGGCCCAGCTTCGCAGCGATGATGGCGAGACGATGATCGAATTGGATCCAACCGCGCAGAAACTGCGCCTGGTGGCTCCGGGCGGCATCGAGTTCGTCGGGCCGGTCGATCTCGGCGGTGCTGGTGGCATGGGCGTGGCGCGGATCGGCGATACCGTGAGCGGCGGCGTGATCACTGGCGGCTCAACAACCGTCAAGTCCATCTGAAAGGCTTCGCTATGCCGTTTCTGTCTCGCCTGAAGCACGCATGGGCAGTGCTGACAGGCAAGATTGTCCTGCCCAAACAACTCGAGGAGATGAAACTCATGGCCGCTTTGACCCAGACCGCCGCCGCGCTGACCGCGCTGAATACGGCGGCGAACACCCTGATCGCCACCAACCAAGCGAATGCGCAGGCGCTGGCAGCCGCACAGCAGGAACTGGCTTCGGCCGATTCCGATACCGCCAGCCAGATTTCTGCCGTGACGGCCTCGATCACCGCCGCGCTGCCGACGCAGGAAACGCCTACCGCCTAACCGCTCTTGCTGCCTTTGAGGGTGGCTGGGACCGTCAGCCATCCCAAGCAGGGAATCCCAAATGCGCGTAAGACGCCAAGACAGCGACGGCGATATGGTTTTCGGCCGAGGCGGCGCCGACTATTTCGTCGACGAACCCAGCGCGGTCGGCCAGCGCATCATGACGCGCTTGGGCCTGATCATGGGTGAGTGGTTTCTCGACACCACTGCCGGAACCGCTTGGGGCAAGATCGTCGGCCGCAACAATGCCGCGACCTATGACGCCGAGATCAAGCGCGTGATCCTGGGAACGCAAGGCGTCGCCTCGATCGTGGCCTATGCCAGCGACCTGACCGGCGCGCGCAAGGTGAGCATCAACGCGACGGTGATGACGATCTACGGCACGACCGAAACCGTGACGATCGCCAAGACCCTGGCCGTTCGCGCCGCCTGACATGGCCGCCATCGCCGCCCAGCCCGATCTGCTCCCCGCAGAGGACCGCCTGTGACCACTTATCCCCTCGCCACTTTGGCATGCACGATCGACGAGAACGGCATCTCGGCGCCCAGCTATGATGACATCTACCTGTCGCTCTGTGCCAGCTTTCGCGGCATCTACGGCAGTGACGTGGTACTGGATGCCGACACGCAGGACGGTCAGTGGCTGGCGATCCTGGCGCAGGGCTTCAACGACACCAACAATGCTTGCATCGCGGCCTACAACGCCCGCTCGCCGTCGAGCGCGCAGGGTGCCGGGCTGGCGTCCGTGGTCAAAATCAACGGCCTTCAGAAGCAGGCAGCCACCTATTCGACCTGCGACGTCACGATCACCGGCGCCGCCGGGACGATCATCACCAATGGCACGGTCAAGGATGCCGATGGGGCTTACACCTGGGCTCTCCCGGCCAGCGTCACGATTCCGTCGACCAATTCGATCACCGTCACCGCGACCTGCACGACCGCCGGGGCGATCTCGGCCGCGATCGGCAGCCTGACCAAGATCGGCACGCCGACGCTGGGCTGGATCTCGGTGACCAACGCCGTCGCAGCATCGCCCGGCACCGCGCAGGAAAGCGATGCCAAGCTGCGCCAGCGCCAGTCGCGCTCCACGGCGCTCGGGGCAACGTCGCCCATGGAGACGCTGGCCGCTGCGATCGAGGACATCACAGGCGTGACCCGTGTGACCTATGACGAAAACACGACCGATGCGACCAACGGCAATGGTACGCCCAGCCACAGCGTTGCGCTGGTAATCGAGGGCGGCGATGCTGACGCCATTTCCCAGACGATCGCACGCTCGAAGATTCCTGGCGGCGGGACGGCCGGGACCATCAGCAAGATCGTGATCGACAGCCGCGGCATGCCGGCGACGATCAAGTTCAGCACGCCGACGTATCGCCGCATCATCGTCAACGTCTCGATCAAGGCCCTGACCGGTTATACCGTGACGATCGGCAACGCGCTGGTTTCGGCCATCGCCAGCTACATCAACGACCTGCCGCTGGGCGAGAGCGTCTACCTCACGCAGGTGATCTCGGCCGGCATCCAAGGCAGCGGCGGAATCGGCACGTTCAACCTGCTGAGCCTTGAGATTGCGATCTATGGCGACAGCCCGGCGGCGGCTGATATCCCCATCGCTTTCGACGAGTCCGCGACCTGCGTGA
This sequence comes from Novosphingobium sp. GV079, assembly GCF_003058045.1. Lineage (NCBI taxonomy): Bacteria > Pseudomonadati > Pseudomonadota > Alphaproteobacteria > Sphingomonadales > Sphingomonadaceae > Novosphingobium > Novosphingobium sp. GV079. The sequence goes on from NZ_QBUE01000020.1 coordinate 43,114, forward strand.
CTGGCGACGTGTCGCTGAGTTTGATCTCATGAGTGGAGACATCACGCCCTACACCGGGCTGATCACGTCGGAGCACGCCAATAAGGCAAAGTTCGTCGCCACTGTCACCGCCTGCCTGCAACCGCTGGCCGATCAGATTGCCGTGCTGGATGCCATGGCCGGCAAGTTCGACATCGACGATGCAGTCGGCGCGCAACTCGACATCATCGGCGAATGGGTGGGCGTCTCGCGCAATGTCAGGGCCCCGCTGGAAGGGGTCTACTTCTCGTTCGACACCGCAGGGCTTGGCTTTGAGCAAGGCGTGATATGGGCGCCGGGCGAGCCGACAACAGGCCTGATCGCGCTGCCCGACGACATCTACAAGCTGCTGCTGCGCGCCAAGATCGCGGCCAACCAGTGGGATGGCACAATCCCCGGAGCGTATACGGCCTGGGACACGCTGCTGGCGCCCTATGGCTTCACGATCCTTATCCAGGACAATGGCAACATGACGATGACGCTGGCCCTGGCGTCATCGTCAATCAACCCGACGTTCAAGGAACTGTTTGTCGGCGGCTACCTCGATCTGCGCCCGGCGACGGTGCAAATCGATGGCTATCTGACACCCAGTGTCGATGGCGCCCCCTTCTTCGGCTTTGACGTAGAGAGCAGCGTAATCGCTGGCTTCGACGTCGGCGCCTTTGCTCTATCCAACTGATCCATAGGAGCGCACATGGCTGCCTCAAGCGACTTTCTGCCCTTTGCCACCGGCTCGGGCGCCAACGTCACCAGTCAGTCCGATTGGGCTGCGCTGGCGGCACGGACCGGCGGCTTCTCCTCGGGCCTCGCCTCATCGGCGCAGTTCAACAAAGCCTTGCGCCAAGCCAATTTCGTCGCGGCTGCACTGGCCAGTTGGATGTCGGTGGAAATCAATGATGCAGTTGTGGACGATGGCGTGATTGCCAACTTCACGACCCAAATCACCAATGCGCTGACCGCGTTTTCGAACAGCCTCGGCTATCTCACCGCGTCCGCCGCCGCTGCCGCCTACGCGCCCCTCTCCGCGTTCGTGAACAGCCTATCCGGGAACGGCTATCAGAAGCTCCCCGGCGGCCTGATCCTGCAATGGTGCTCGACGACTGCTTATTTGTCGGAAGGAGGCAAGACCGTCTCGTTCCCCATCGCATTTCCGAACAACTGCTTCGTGGCAATCCCCGCAGCTGTCCTAGGTTCGCCATCATCCTCTCAGGATGCATGGGCGCAGACCTATTCGAAATCGGCAAACAGCGTGGGCGTTTACATGCAGTTCCCCAGCGGGGGCAGCACCACGTGGGGCATGACCGCTGACTTGATTGCCCTCGGAAACTGAGGAAATAGCTATGAAATTCAGCCCCTCCACCGGGAATTTTTACCCCGACGATATCGACTATCCTACGCTGCCAAGCGATCTCGTCGAAGTCGATGAAGCCGAATATGCCAAGGCCATGGCACGCGCGCCGGACGAAAATTTCACCGTCGTGGATGGCAAGGTCATGATCGCCAAGGATCCTGGCCCGTCCGATGAACAGATCAAGGCAATGGTGGCGGCCCAAGCCACGCGCCTGCTGGCCGCGACCGACTACACGCAAACGGCCGACACCGCAGCAGCGCTGAGCAATGCCGGCGATTTCACTGCCTATCGCGCCGCCTTGCGCGCAATTCTGCGCGATCCGCCACTTGAGCCGATCTGGCCCACTGTGCCGGAACCGGCCTGGGCCTGACCGCCCGATCTGACTGACCCGACCTCGCTCAGGCGGGGTTTTTCTTTGCCCGCAAGGATCGCGCCATGGCCCAAGATTCAGGCCTCGACATCAAGATCACGACCGACTGGCAGGACATCACCGAAAGCGCACCGGAATTGGCCGGTGAATATGCCTGGGTCTGCAATCAGGGCTGGTCGCCCGTGCTGGTGGCGTTTTCCTCGTCCGCCTCTGCGCCCACCGGTGGCGGCTATTACCTGGTTGCGGGCGAAACTGCGCAGGGCACCGCGACGCATATCTGGGTCAGGGGCGTATCCGGCGCTGCGGCTGTCTCTGCCGGCCTGGGCGATGTCTGGTCCAGCGGCGGCGTAAGCACGATCGCTGCGCCCAATGGCGCCGACGTCACGCAAGGCGCAGTGGCCGATCCGGCCGCGACCAATTCGACCGATCCATGGACGATCGTTTCGCTGCTCAAGGGCCTGTTCGCGCAATTGGCCGGCGTGTTGAAGGTGCAACCGACGGTGGGCGGCGCGGCAGTTTCCAGCGCCAATCCCTTGGCCATTTCCGCGACGGGATTGCCGCTGCCCGATGGCGCCGCCTCTGGCGCACTCCAAGCCGAAGGCAATGGCCTGCTTGGCCAGATCCAGGCGCAGTTGCCCGATGGGCTCGGCCCGCAGGTATCGGCGGCTTCTCTCTCCGTGGCGCTCGCCAGCGATCAGGTCGTTCCGATCTCGTCGGCCGTCACCAGCTTCCCGCCTCTGGTCCCCGGCACAACCCGGGACTTCACCCGCTACGGCGTGATCCGCATTCAGGTGACCGGTCTCTCGGGCGGCGACGCGATCAGCTTCGGCGGCGCCATGGCGCAGAACGATACCCCACAGCCGCTTGAGGTCATGTCGGTGTCCGGCAGCAACCCCGGCACGCTGTCGGCAAGCATCACGGCGAACGGGCTCTACGTCATTTTCGGCGCCGGCGGTCTGTGGATCACCACCACCCAGACCGGCACGGCCTCGACTCCCACCATCATCGCCAACGCCAACCAGTAAGGGCAGAGCATGGCTGAAGATATCATTGCCCAGCTGCTGGCGCGAAATGCCCAGCAGGCGGCGATTACTGCCCAAAACTCGGCGACTGAAAAGGCGGGGGAGGCTGCGGGATCGGCTTCGGCGGCGGCGGGAAGCGCGGCGGCGGCAAGTGGTTCAGCTTCCGCCGCAGCTGGGTTCGCTGGCAACGCGTCCGGATCGGCCGCCGCTGCTTCGGGGAGTGCGACCACTGCCGGAACGGCGGCCGCAACTGCTACGACGCAAGCGGGTATCGCCACCGCCTCAGCCACCTCCGCCTCCATCTCCCAGCAGGCTGCCGCCGCATATGCTGGTTCGGCCGGCGTGCTCAATGCGTATCTGGCGCCCGGCGGCGCTGTGCCCTTCACGGTCAGCGGCATCGCGCTCGGCACGGCAGGCAGCGGCGCGACGGTCAGCGGCGAGTTCGACTTGATCGTGACAGGCGGCCCGCTTGGCCATCAGGCAAAAATCACCGTATCGGGCGGGGCGATTACCAGCGCGCGGATTGTGCGTGGCGGTCTCTCGACCAGCAACACGGCGCCGACCTATACCCTGCCCGCCATCGCTGGCCTGACCGGTGCAACGGCCCCCGCCGCGACGGTTTCGGCGCTGGGCAATGGCGCGACATTCGAAGCGCTGTCGAGCGACAATCAGCGCGCGTTGCTCTGGCAGGTGTCTGGCGGTGTGCTGGCGCCGGTCAATGATGGGTCTGGGGCGCAGGTTTCGCAGTATTTCAAGTCTGGCGTGGATGCTTCAATCTCCGCGCTGGGCATCCTGAAAAAGATCGGCGGTGCGGAAATCTCCGGTGTCTACGCCGACAAGACCCGCTGGCTTCGCATTACTCCGACGCAGTTCCTGCACCCGGTTATCGACGCCTTGAATACGGCTGTCGCGTCGCTTCAGTCTTCTATTTCCAGCTTTATCGGCGCGGCACAGCGGCTTTCCAGCAAGGTAGGTACAAACGAAGTATCGTTCTACTTTACCGGCGACAAAACCCGGTGGCTGCGGATAACCCCAACCAAGTTCCAACACCCGGTGATCGACAGCCTTAGCACGCAGGTCACCAACCTTGTGAATAATGGCGCCGGTGCCAGCTATATGGTGCGCGATCCCAAGTGGGATAGCATCCAGATCATTGGTGAAGTTGTCCACTTCGAGGGCTATGGGCAGAGCCTTGCACAGGGTTACCCCGGCGCTCTTTACGATACTGGTTCACTGGCATCGGCGCTGATGTTCAGCGGCGGCGTTCGCCCCGATGACCTGTCGGTTGATCCGGCGGTCATTTATGCCAGCTTGGTAGCACTACAAGAGCGCTACCTGACAGGTGGGATGGCAGACCCATCGGCCAATGACTCTGGCTCGGTGGGTGAGACGCCAATGTATGGCGCAATGCAAATGCTTGCGCAGTTGATGGTAAGCGACGCTGGCACTGATCCGACCACGAACGGACAAAAGTTCATGGCTTCGGTCTCAGCACGAGGTGGCGCACCTGCCGCGCAGTTGACCAAAGCAAGCGGCGTTCGCTACCCACGCCTGCTTGCGAATATTCAAAACGGCCCGCTTGCGGCTGCTGCTATTGGCAAGAGTTACGCGTCTGCTGGCCTGTTCTACACCCAAGGTGAGGCAGACAGTTCCGCCAAAACCGCTCCGGCGACTTGGACAAGCACGGTCCTTGGCATTCAGGCATCGGTCCAATCGGACTGGCAGGCTGCGACAGGGAATGCGCGGCCCGTTCCTATGTTTGTCAATCAAAGTAGCAGCGTCGCCGGTTATTACGCTGGCGCTCAGCCTGATATCCCGATCGCGCAATTGCAGATGGCACTCAGCAACGACTACGTTTGCCATGTCGGGCCTTCTTGGTTCATGCCTTATCGCAACAGCGATATTCACATGGTGCCGCAAGGATATAAGTGGCTTGGGGCGTATTACGGTTGGGCAGCTTATCAATGGCTTTATAAGGGATATAAGCCCGTCCCACTGCGCCCGGTGATCCGCGCTGAGGGTAGCCGGATTATTGCCCGCTACCCGGTATTGGCCGGCCGCAAGCTGGTCATCGACACGTCCTATCTCGAACTGATGCCAAATTTCGGCATGCGAGCTTTCAACGCTGCCGGGGTAGAAAAGACGCTGAGCAACCCACGGGTTGTCGGGCGCGATTGCATTGTATGGGACGCTAGCGAGACCCCAGCTGACCAGTGGTATTTCGGCTATGCCTGGAGTGCCCAGACTGCGACGAACAAGACGACGCTGTTTGGCGGCAACGTCCGCGACGACAATCCACTAATCTTCGACCCGAACGGCCTAAATGTGCCCATGTACCGATGGGCGCCGACCGACAAAATCACCCTCACCGCTTAAGGACTTCACGCCATGACCATGTTTGGCATCTCTTTTCCTGGCTCCGGCGGTGCGTATGGCACGTTTGAAACACTGCCGTCTTTTGGCGAACTCGGCTATGGTGCGCACATCTTCGGATCGACATTCACGTCGACACCATCAGCAAACCTATTTGATGCATCGACCGCAGGCGTCGCGTCTCTTTACGGCACTACCGGGACCCTCGGCGTTTCACCCACTGGCGCTAGCTTCACGGGCGTTATCGCCAGTGGTGTTCTGACCGTATCGGGATACACCACGGGCGCGCCGATCGGGATTGGCAGCGTCGTCTATGACAGCAACAACGTTCAGAAGGGCGTTGTATCCTCGCTGGGCACTGGCACGGGTGGAAACGGCACATACAACCTAGCTACGGGTTGGGTAGCCGTCACTTCTCAGACAATGGCCTCCGCAAATAACGCGGTTGATTTGCCCGGCTATAGTGGCCTGATCTACAATGGCGCCGCCTTCACCGCCGATATCACCAGCGGCGTGATGACTGTGGCGACGTTTCCGAATGGCGGCACAGGGACCCCCTTGGCTGTGGGCGACACGATCCGCACAGCCGCTGGCGTTGTGGTGGGTGTCATCGCGTCTTTGGGCACAGGGACCGGCGGCACTGGCACGTACAACCTTGCAGCCGGGTGGGTCACGGTCGCATCGGGAACGACGCTGTATCGCGGCACGGCAAACGCGGTTGGCGGCTTCACTAGCATCGCTATTGTCCAAGGCACTGCGGGCGGCGTCGTAAGCGACTATGTCGCGACCGCTGGTGCCTCCATGGCTATGGTGTTGAATGGCGGTGGGAGCAACATGCTGTCTGTCGTGCGCGGCGCCACCACGGTCAACAGCGGTGTGGCGCAGCGTTCCGATGCTGCGACTGCGTGGACCATGTATGTGGCGCAATTTACCGCCACCACCGTTCAGGCAATGACGTGGCGGACAGTCGGCGGCTTGGTCCAGGCAAGCGCAACTGCATTGCCGACTTCGGGCGCAGTCGGCTCGACAACCAACAAACTGCAAATCGGGCGTCCCTACGGCACCCCAAACAGCACGGTCATGGGCGTGGCTACCTACAAAGGCGCGCTTTCCACGACGCAGATCAATGCTGTTGGCGCTGCGTTCTCCGCCATTTTGGCCGACGCTGGCCAGACCCTCTAACCCCTCACCCAAGGAGAACTGACCATGCCCGCCAAGTCCATCGCCCGCCTCGCCGAAATCGGCCGCCGCAAGGTCGCGTTGACCGACCAACTCGCCAAGCTGCACGCCGAGGAATGCACCCTGCTGACCGACCTGCTCGCCAAACATGGCCCGTCCGCCGGGGTTGACGAAGCGACGGTCACCGCCGCCAGCCAGCCCAAGACGCAGTAAGGGGCCCGGACATGGAAACCATCATCGTCTACGCCGTGCACGCCGCATTGTGGGCGATGGCGGCCCGGCGCGTTGGCATCCGCCCGGTCACGATCATTCTGTCCGCCTCCACAGTGGCATCATGGGCTGTCGGCGCGATCTATTCGGGCAACGACCAGATCGTCATGATGATGATGCTCGATCTCTGCACCATCTTGGCATTGCGAGCGACGGGTCATGGCGCGCGCGACCGCATGGTTGCCGCCGTATCGCTGGGCCTGATTGCCTGGCGCTGTGTTCGGCTCGCGGATCATGGCCAATATATCGATTATTGGACCTATGCGGCGGCCATAAATCTCGCCAGCGCTTTGCAATTCTTGATTGGCGGGGGCGTGGTCGATGTCGTCGGACGTGGCATTGATGATTGGGCTGGCCGCGTATCTGATCGGTTCCAGCGCGCTCTACGCATGGTGGCGTGCTGATGGTCGCGCCGCCCGAAAGCGTCGGAATCGGCGCTGATACCGCGCAGATGCTGGGTGGCGGCGTGTTTGGTGCCGCTGCCCGTGAGTATCTGCGCCCCGCCACGCTGTGGAAGCAACGCATCCTGGCCACCGGTCTCTGCATTGGCGGATCGTATTTGTTCGGTGGCTTCGTGCAGAAGCTGGTGCACGGCGTCACCAGTGCGGACATTCCGCCCACGGTTGCCGGCTCGATCGCTGGCCTGGCCTGTATCGGCGTCTCCGAAGGCATCTTGGCCGCCGCTGACCGGCTCGACCTCACACTGTGGTCGCCCTTCACGCGTCATCCCGCGCCCGCTGTCGTTTCGCCGCCGGTCACCCCAACACCTGTCCCGCCCATCGTCGCGCCTACTGTGCCGGCGCCACCGGAGCATCACCCATGATCGACATCGCAAAATTCATCGCCGGCTACATCAAGGACCACGAAGGCGGTCTGTCGATGGACCCGGCTGACAATGGCAACTGGTTTGATCCCGTCAGCTATGCGGCGAATATCCCGCAACAGCGCAACGTCGGCAAACTGATCGGCTCTAAATTCGGCGTGACCGGCTATGCTCTGGCGCAGTATCGCAAGGTGGGCGTCGTCACCCGGGCAGACATTGCGAACCTGACCATGGACGAGGCCGTCGCGATCGGCGTGCGCCTCTATTACAAGGTGCCGGGATTCGACAAGCTGCTGGTCAACCGCGTCACGCTCTCGATCATCGACATGGCGTGGGGTGCGGGCCCCGATCGCGCGATCAAGCTGATGCAGAAGATGGTCGGCACTGTCGTGGACGGCAATCTCGGCCCGGCCACGGCGCGGGCCTATGCGGCATGGTATAATGGCCTCGGTGAAGCGAAGGCCGCGCAGGCATGGGCCAACGTGCGCAATGCCTTCTACCAGCGCATTGCCAGCAACGAGCCGAACGATCCCGACCGCCGATTCCTGAATGGCTGGATCAACCGCAGCAACAGCTTTCTGCCGGGCACTGTCTGGTGGGGGGCTTGGGCATGATCAACGACCACGACCAGCTTATTGCCTACCTCGCCACCTTGGCGACGTTAGTGATCATCTTCGTCTCGGCGCTCATCGCTGCTGGCCATCACGTCACCGTGACCGAGGCATTCGGCATGGGCACGATCACTGGCGGTCTGATCGGCCTCCTGCGCGCACCATCGAGCCGCACTGTCCGCGTTGACAATCCGCCATCACAGCCTGTGCCGACTGAGGAGGCCAAGCCATGATTATCCCGCTCGACCTTCCCGCGCTCAGCCCGGCCGCTTTGGCGCTGTCAGTCCTGCGCAAGTTCTGGCGGCCAATCGTCGTCGGCGCAGCGGCGCTGCTGCTGATCCTCTACGCCCGCCACGAACACGCCCTGGCCGAAAAGCGCGGCGTTGAAATTGCCCTGTGGCGCGATGCAGAGCACAACTGGCGCCGGGCCTATACAGTCCAGCGCAACAGCTTCGACGTGCTGCACCAGGCGCTGGGCATGCAGAATGCCAAGGTGGCCGCGCTCAAGGCTGACAGCGACGCGCGGGTGCAGGCTGGCAAGGATGCGAACGCCGCAATCGCGCCGGCTGTGAAGTCGCTCACCGATGCTGCCGCCAAGATTCGCGCTGTGCCGCAGACCTCGGCCACGGGTTGCCATACCAACGACGCCGTAATGGCTTTCAAGGATCAGATCTGATGCGAACTTGTAAGAGCGGCTTACAGGTTGCCGCGTGCCTCGCCCTTGCTGGCTGCGGCTCTGTCACCACACCACCGCCTGCCATTGAAGCCCGCGTGGAAACCGTCAACGTGCCCGTAGCTGTCGCCTGCGTGGATAAGGCCGATATCCCGACTGTGCCTGCCAAGATCGGCGGCCAGCTTGACGGCGATGCGGTGCATGACAGCGGCATCCTGGGATCAGCGCTGGCTGATATGCGGGCCGTGGCGCTTAAGGCTGTGGCGTTGCTGCGAGGCTGTGCGAAATGAACTTGTGCAGGAATTGCACAGGTTGGATCATTCCGCGCACGTCCTCGGAATGATCTGGTAGTTGTCTCGCCGCATCAATCAACTGGCCGGTCGTCAACTCGGGATAGCCCGGCGCCCACCAGAGGCCAAGAATATCGGCCGGAACCGCGCCAATCTTTGCCGCCGCTTGCTCAATCGGGTTTTGCATGTCGTCCTCGTGGCGCTTTTGCGGGGTATGCGAGGTAGGGCGGCAAAGCAGAACGTGTCGCGTGCCTGCCTTACCGCCCTAGGATGAGTTCGAACGTGCGAACCTCTCCTCTGCCGGCGCAGCATAGCACATTCCCCGCGCGGGGAAATCTCTCAACTTCACATCCGCGCATTTTTGGCCGACGCGTGGATGGCGCGCCGGCCAAGGTCACCTCACTTGGGGCATTTCGTGAACTTGCCCTTCGCGTCACGGCACGCCTTCTTTGGAGCCGGCTTGGCGGCAGGTGCCGGACACTTCACGAACTTGCCCTTGGCATCCTTACAGGGCGCGGCCTGGGCCACCATCGGCGTCGCAGTCATCGCCATCGCAGCGGCCAGAGCAATTGCAAGCTTGCGCATCAGACTCTCCTCTAACGCCCCCCGCATCGTGATTACCGCCAAAATGGCAGGATCGCGAGGGGGTAAGTGTCAAGGATCGTCAATCCGTTTCGGTGATGCGTCCGCGCCCGAGATAAAGCGGACCTTTCTGCACTGGTCGCGGCACCGGGCATAAGGCATTCTACCTACATGCCCAGCACCCTCGCCATCGCCGCCCTGGCCGCGCTCATGCCCTGTCCTCACCCGGTCGTTCATGACGGCGACACTATCCGGTGCGGCGTCGAGCGGGTGCGCTTGGTTAACATCGACGCGCCGGAACTGGCTGGCTCGGAAAGATGCAGCCCGAAGTCGCGCCGCCGGCTGGCGAGGAGCCGCAACCCCGCCTGGTGCGATTATGGCTTGGGCAAGCGCTCACGCGATGCTTTGGCAGCGCTAGTCTATCACGGGATCACCACGATTCAACCGGTCGGCCGGGATCGGTATGGGCGTTTGCTGGCGCGGGTGATGGTCAATGGCCAGGATGCCGGGGCTTATCTGATCGCGCGCGGCTTGGCACGGCGCTGGAATTAGCGCCGCCAGAGGACTGCCCTGGCGGCGCACGTTGAACTTACCGCGAGCGCCAGTGCGCGCGCACAAACTCCTCGCGCCCGAAGCGGACACGCAGGTATGACCGGATGCGAACCATTCGCACCTCCTATCAACTAGGGTTGAGTCCGGAGGGCAATCGTGCGACGCTCTACTTGCGAAGGGAGAGATCGCGACGGCTAGCCGTCCGGACTTTTCAGGAAGGGGTCGCTCTTTACCGGGCGGCCCTTTTTTGATTCCGGCAATTCCCCGGATCCTCACGGTCTTCTCAATTGCCCTCCATTATGGCGAACAGGCTTGCACCGTTTCCAGGGGAAGCGACGTTTTGCCTAGGATTCGATGGTAAATGAGCGCCTCATCGGCTGAGCCCACTAGTGGCGAAAAAGCGTCGAGAGGCAAGCGCAACATGCCCTCAAGATTTAAGCGTTTGTCGCAACGACGATTCGCTTCGTCGCTCGTCCAAGCTTGTGCGGCGCAGCGAATCGTTGAAAAATATAGTTGTCAATTACAAAAACGCACCAGTTAAGTTTTTTCGAAGGCTGTTAAAAGTGAAGTGCCATTGCACCAGTCCAGAGGTCTTCAACGACCGCCATCCCTCCAGCGCACCGGTGTTGCATCCACAATGACATCAGCGGCAGGCCAGGGCCGATCAAACTGCGCCAGCCCATCCGCCGGTCCGCTGAGCCATGTGGGCCAATCCTCGGGCGCCAAAATCACCGGCGACCGGTCATGAACGTGCGCAAGTTCAGGGGCATTGTCGGTCATGACGCCGGTATAGACCGGTCCCCATTCCTCGCTATCGCGCCATAGGCCCGCCCAGGCGAAAACCGGCATTGAGCGGATCGACAGCCACGTCGTGGTCATCTCACCCGACGGGCCCACGGCCTCGGCATAGGCCATAGCAGGGATGAGGCAGCGATGCTCCGGCCCGGTCCAGCGTTTCCAGAACCCGCCCAGCTTGTCCATGCGCGCATTGTTGACCGGCTTGGGCTTAAGAGGCTGGCCGCGCCGGCCGGTCAGCACGACGGGAAAGCCCCACGTCATTTGGTCCAGCACCAGCGCGCCATCGACCTGGCGCACCACCCAGCCCGGATCCTTGGGATGCACGATCGCGGGGCCGTCGTTGGTCTCACGCCACATCTTCGCGCCGAAATGCTGGCGGATGGTTTCGCGCTCGCCTGGCCTATACCTGTTGCACATCAGCCAAGGCTGCGCGCGGCCGGTGTCGGGGTCAAGCATCTCGTCATACCAGCGGCGCTCTCGATGCCGTTGCGGTGGCCCAAAGCCGCACGGCAGGCCCAACTGCTGATGGCAAAAATCAACGAAACGCGCCGCTACGTCTGCTCGACTGCGCCATTCGACATGTGGATTGTACGCGTCTCGGATGGGGCTGCCGATCGCCTCGACAAATTGGCGCACATGCCAATCCTTGATCACGCCGCTGATCATCAGCCATCGCAGCGCCAGCCTGATGCCCCATGTGACGTCGACAATTTGCTCCTGCGCCTCAGCCGCCGCCTCGCTCACCGTCTCAAGCGCGAGGCGGGTCAGACGGTCGTGGTCGGGCGGTGCGATTCGCATGCCCGAAACCAGAACAGAAAAAGAACAAAGTGGTCAAGGCGCGCTATCTGCGCCGCCGCCCTGGCAACAAATCAGACGCTGGCGCCATTCCCTCCATCAGCAGATCAGCCCACTCGATTGCGATCGCCCGGCGCCGCGGCATGAACTGCGCCCGGTTGTAGGCGCTCTCCACCTTGTTGGCTGGCATGTGCGCCAGCATGAGGTCGATCACCGCGCGATCGTCGGCAATCCCCGCCTCCTTCGCCCGCTCGTTCATGATCGTGGAAAACGCAGCGCGCCAGCCATGAGGGACGTGCTTTCGATGCCACCCTGCCCGGTTGTAGAGGTAGCCTATCCCGTTTTCCGAAAGCGGGATGTGTGCATGGCGCTGCCCCGGGAACACCAGCGCGCCCCGGCCGGATAGGACACGGGCCGCGCGCAGCACATCTACGGCCTGGGGCGCCAGGGGCACGATGTGATCGAACTCGGCCTCGTCCTTGCGCTCTGCCGACAGCTTCATCTGCTCTGCGGGAATATGCCAGATCGCATCTGGCGCTGCATCGTCGCTGTCCCAGTCGATGCCCCTCATGTCGGCCCATTCCGCGCGGCGCACCGTGCCCGGCCGCTGGGCGGTCAACGCCAGAAAGCGCGAGGCCAGCAGGGTGACCGGATAGGCTCCACTTGCCTCGGTCACCGTCAGCAGCTTACGAAGCTCGGTCAAGTCCACCACCGCCGGCTGCTTCTTGGCCTTCTTCTTCGGCAGCAGCGCATGCTCGAGCATCGCCGCCGGGTTATCCTTGGCCAGGTGCTGCGAAATCGCCAGAACGAACACGCCACTGATGCGCTGCCGCAGCCGCTTGGCCGTCTCGATAGATCCGCGCCGCTCCACCTTGCGCAGCACGTCAAGAACGTCGCCAGCGGTTATGTCCGCGATCGGCATCGGCCCCAATTTCGGAAACACGTCGCGCTCAAGCGAATGGATCACATCGTTCTGGTGCACGGGCACCCAGCGATCCTTGTTGAGGCCGTGCCATTCCCGCGCCACGGATTCGAAGGTATGCGCCACCTTCGCTTTCTCTGCCTGGGCAGCTTGGCGCTTCTCCTGCATCGGGTCGATCCCGGTGGCGATCTTCTTGCGCGCCTCGTCCCGCAGTTCTCGCGCCGTGGCCAGGCTGATATCTGGATAGCTGCCAAGTGCGAGCAGCTTCTCCTTGCCGGCAATGCGGTATTTCAGCCGCCACAGCTTTCCGCCGGTCGGGCGCACCAGCAGGTAAAGCCCCTTCTCGTCGGCCAGCTTGTAATCCTTATCGGCCAGCGCAGCCTTGCGGATTTTCGTGTCGTTCAGCACCACAATACCCCCGCCTGGGGGTATAGAGCGCCCGTTGCCGCGCCCTTACCCCCATACATACCCCCGCGCGGCGCGCCTTTTGGTGACAGCCAATGACAGCCCATGACAGGCGCGAATCGCTGAAAACGCGGCGGCGGGTGGCGCCTTATGGATGCTGATGGGTGCTGGTGAAAGGGGCACGTGGCGGAGAGGGTGGGATTCGAACCCACGGTACGGTTGCCCGTACACCGCATTTCGAGTGCGGCGCATTCGACCACTCTGCCACCTCTCCATGAAGTGCCGTGCGTCAGGCGGCGTGTGCCGCCCCGGTCGAGGACCGCGCCACTAGCGTAGGATTCGGGGCTTGCCAAGCGGAAAGAGGAGTTATCCCCAGCCTGATATTCCCCAAAAGCCTCGCTTGTTTCGCAAGTGCCGCAAACCTATATTCGCTCCATGTCCATCCATGTCGAAAATACGAGCTACTTTTCTCCCCAGGCCGGCCGTCAGATTTCCGTACCGGCCGTGAGCGAGGCGCTCTTTGCGATCGGTGACGTGGTGCGCCATCGCCTGTTCGGGTTTCGCGGCGTGGTGTTCGATATCGATCCGGTCTTCGCCAATAGCGAGGAATGGTATGAATCCATTCCCGAAGACATGCGGCCCCTGCGCGAGCAGCCGTTTTATCACCTCCTCGCCGAGAACGATGAAAGCAGCTACGTCGCCTATGTCAGCCAGCAGAACCTGGCCGCCGATGCCGAAGCCGGGCCGGTAGACCATCCGTCGCTGCGCGAGATGTTTGACGGGTTTGCCGACGGGCGCTATCGCCTGCGGCGCAGCCTGTCGCACTGACCGGCCGAAACAAACGAAAAAGGCGCCGTTTCCCCGGGGAAGCGGCGCCTTTTTAGCATATGTGAAACCTTCAGGCTTTCAGCTTCCAGCCCGTGCGCAGCAGGGCATAGAGGCCAAGGCCGAGGACCAGATTGAGCACGCCCAAACCGATCGCGCCATGCAGCACGGCCATGTTGCTGCTGCCGATATCGCTTTGCCCCAGAAAGCCATAGCGGAAGCCCGAGATCACGTAGAAGATCGGGTTCATCCGGCTGACCGTCTGGAACGCCGGCACCAGGCGATCGATCACATAGAACGTGCCCGACAGCATCGACATCGGCGTGATGATGAAGTTGGTTACAGCCGCGTTGTGATCGAACTTTTCCGCCCACAGCGAAGTTGCCACGCCGATCAGCGACAGCAGGATCGCGCCCATCAGGCCAAACCAGATGACGGCCCAGGGATGGCGCACTTCCAGCGACACGCCCGGCCAGAACATCATGGCGGCCGACACGGCAAGGCCGACCAGGATCGCGCGCGATACGGCAGCGCCCACCAGGGCGGCAAGCAGTTCGCCTTCGGAAACCGGCGGCATCAGGTAATCGATGATCGTGCCCTGGATCTTGCCCCCGAGCAGGCCGAAGCTGGCGTTGGCAAAGGCATTGTTGATCATGCCCATGGCGATGAGGCCCGGCGCCACGAAGCTGGCAAAGGGCACGCCCAGCACCACGCGGCCACCGCCGCCCAGCGCCAGGGTAAATATCATCAGATAAAGCAGCGTGGTTACCGCAGGTGCCCAGATCGTCTGGGTCTGCACCTTGAAGAAACGCCGCACCTCCTTCATATAGAGGGTCCAGAGCCCGACACTGTTGAAGCTGCGGAAAATCGGCTGTCCGGGCGGTGGAAAACCGGCTAGATGCCCGTAGGCATGACCGGCAGCGGTGCCCGCAAAGGCATCTGCCGGTTCAAGCGGTTTCGTTTCTCCGGTGGGGGACGGGAATTGGTTGGCCATAACCGGCGCGGTATCGCGCGCGGAGGCCGATGGCAAGATGATGAAAGGGCAAGGGACGCACCCCTTGGCCCATGCAAGGGTTTTCGAACGGATGAGCTGGACCGACGAGCGGATCGAGAAACTGACCAAGATGTGGGAAGGCGGCGCAACCGCCAGCCAGATCGCCGAAGAGCTTGGCGGGGTCAGCCGCAACGCCGTGATCGGCAAGGCCCATCGCCTGGGTCTGAAGGCGCGCCCTTCCCCGGTCAAGGCAAACGACAAGAGCGAGCCTGCGGCCGCCGCGCCCAAGCCGGCAAAGCCTGCAGCGCCGCCCGCGCCGCCGGTTGCCGAAGCGCGCCCGGCCGCACCCAAGCCGACGCCTGCGCCCGCCCCGGTTGAAGCACGCCCTGCGCCAGCGCCGCGCCCTGCGCCAGCCGCGCCCGTTGCCTCCCCTCCGCCGGCCGCCAGCGCTGCTCCGGCCGGCGACGCGGCGCCTGCGCCCGCAGCGCCAACGCCCCGTGTGGTTTCGGTTGGCCCAGGCGGCTTCCTGCGCCAGGGCCCCGGCGATCAGCAGGCACCGATCCCGCCTGCGCCGCCGCGTCGCCTGGTGCCGGCACGGCCCAGCCCGGAAATCGCCGACAAGACCAGCCTGCTCGATCTCAACGATCGCATCTGCCGCTGGCCGATGGGCCACCCGGGTGAACCTGACTTCCATTTCTGCGGTGAGAAGGTGAACCCTGGGTTCCCCTACTGCGTGGAACACTGCGGTCGCGCCTATCAGGCGCAGCTGCCGCGTGGCCACCGCCGCCCGCCCCCGCCGATGCCGTTTGGCGGGCCGCGCGTGCGCTGAACCATCCGTAATCCAGCCGGGCCTGACGCCCGGTTACCACGGTTCTACGCAAGGCCGCGACCCTTAACCGGGTTGCGGCCTTGTCGTTTTGCCGGCCATGGGGAAACACGATCACCGGCGGGCCGAGAGCCCATTTCAGCGCCTGTGGCACAGGCTTGGCCTGGCGGGAGACAATGCCGCAGCCGGCGATCTTGCCGAAACGGCCGAGGCGCTTGCCGGTCGGCGTGCCTTGCTGGCACGGCTTGCGGCGCTGCTGGTGGAGCACGACCTGCCAATCAGCCCGTTCACGCTGGTGATGGCGCATGATTGCGTCACCGGCGCAAACCCGCGCCTGGCCGAATTGCTGGTACAGCGCATCGCCGCCGGCCTGCCGATGGACCTTGCCTGGCTGGAACAGGCGCTACGCCATCCGGCGCAGGACATGGCCGCCGAACAACTCGTCACCCTGCTGTGCCACGTGCGCGAAAGCCTGACCGCGTTCGATCGCAGCACGCACGATGCCATGCAGGCCAGCGACGACTTTTCCGACAGTCTGCAAGGCCACCTGGCCGACATGGCACAGGCCGGCGCCGACGAGGCACTGGTGCGCAAGCTGGCCGATGCCGCCCGCGCCATGCTGGTCCAGGCAAGCCAGCTTCATGCCGAACTTGCCGCCAGCCGCAAGCGCAGCGCCGAATTGCAAAGCACGCTGGAGCAGGTGCAGCGCGTGGCGGACGAAGATCACTTGACCGGGCTGGCCAACCGCCGCGCGTTCGAGCGCCAGTTTGACCAGGCGCTGGATCTGGCGCGCCGCACGGCCGCGCCGCTGTGCCTGGCGGTGGTGGATATCGATCACTTCAAGCGCATCAACGATCGCCACGGCCATGCTGCCGGTGATCGCGTGCTCAAGGTGATTGCTGAAACCATCGCTACGCTGCGCGATTGCGAATGCTTTGTCGGCCGCATTGGCGGGGAGGAATTCGGCGTGCTGTTTCCCGGCCACAATCCCGGCCAGGCGTTGGCCCTGCTCGATGGCGCGCGGGCCCGGGTTGCCGAACGACGCATGATCAACCGCAGCACCGATCTGCCGTTCGGCCTGGTCACCATTTCCGGCGGCATTGTCGATGCCGTGGCCTGCGGCGACCTGGAAAGCGCGCTAAACGCCGCCGACGGCGCGCTCTATGCCGCCAAGCGCGCAGGCCGCAACCGCGTGATGCTAACCGACCGCGCGCAGCGGGCCGGGCAACGCGCCAGGCCCTGACGCAAGAAAGGCCCGCACCGTGTGGTGCGAGCCTTCCTTGTTGCCATCAGGCCGGAATGCCTCAGTCGTCAGACTTGAGGAACGCCGGCATGTGATCGGGAGCCGGGCCTTCGTCGCGGTCACGACGGGGGCGATCGCCACCTTCGCGACGCGGACCACGATCGCCATCGCGGCGCGGGCCACGATCGCTGCGCGGGCCACGACGGTCACCGCCGCGATCACCGCGGTCGCCACGATCACCGCGCGGTTCACGCGGTTCGCGCGCCGGGCGGGTGTCTTCCAGCGCTTCGCCGGTTTCCTGGTCCACCACGCGCATCGACAGGCGCACCTTGCCCCGGTTGTCGATCTCGAGGACCTTGACCTTGACTTCCTGGCCTTCCTTGACGACGTCGCCCGGCTTTTCCACGCGCTCGTTCTTCATTTCCGACACGTGGACGAGACCGTCCTTGCCACCCATGAAGTTCACGAAAGCACCGAAATCGACGATGTTGACGACCTTGCCGTTATAGACCTTGCCGACTTCCGGTTCTTCGACGATGCCGAGGATCCAGTTCTTGGCCGCTTCGATCTGCGAGAGATCGGACGACGAGATCTTGATCAGGCCCTCATCGTCGATGTCGACCTTGGCGCCGGTTTCCGCGACGATTTCGCGGATGACCTTGCCGCCGGTGCCGATCACTTCGCGGATCTTCGACTTGTCGATCTGGAGCGTCTCGATGCGCGGAGCATGGGCCGACAGCTCGTTACGAGCCGAACCCAGCGCCTTGGTCATTTCACCCAGAATGTGCGCGCGGCCTTCCTTGGCCTGGGCCAGGGCCTTGCGCATGATTTCCTCGGTGATCCCGGCGATCTTGATGTCCATCTGCAGCGAGGTGATGCCTTCGCTGGTGCCGGCCACCTTGAAGTCCATGTCGCCCAGGTGATCTTCATCACCCAGGATGTCGGACAGGACGGCAAAGTCCTTGCCTTCCAGGATCAGGCCCATGGCGATGCCCGAAACCGGGCGCGCGATGGGAACGCCAGCGTCCATCATCGACAAGCAGCCGCCGCACACCGTGGCCATCGACGAAGAGCCGTTGGATTCGGTAATGTCGGACAGCACGCGGATCGTGTAGGGGAACTCGTCCTTGGTAGGCAGCACCGGGTTGAGCGCGCGCCAGGCCAGCTTGCCATGGCCCACTTCGCGGCGACCGGGGGCGCCAAAGCGGCCCACTTCACCCACCGAATAGGGGGGGAAGTTGTAGTGCAGCATGAAGCGCTGATAGCTCAGGCCGTCGAGCCCGTCGATCATCTGCTCTGCATCCTTGGTGCCAAGGGTGGTGGTGCAGATGGCCTGGGTTTCGCCGCGGGTGAACAGCGACGAACCGTGGGTGCGCGGCAGGAATCCAACGATCGATTCGATCGGGCGAACCTGGGTGACGGTGCGGCCGTCGATACGCTGACCATCCTTGATGATGGCGCCGCGCACGATTTCGGCTTCCAGCTTCTTGAGCGTCTTGATCGCCACCATCTGCGTCTGCGGGGTTTCATCCGCAAACAGCGTCTTGGCCTTGGCGCGCACGTCGTTCAGGGCGTTCGAACGGGCCGACTTGTCGGTCAGCTTGTAAGCCGCCGCGATATCGGCGCCAACGCCCTTCTTGAGCTTGGCCTTGATGTCGGCGGTGTTGTCCGACAGGTCGATTTCCCAAGGATCCTTGGCGGCCTTTTCGGCCAGCTCGATGATCGCGCCGATCACCTTGCGGCTTTCGTTGTGGGCAAAGACCACCGCGCCGAGCATTTCGTCTTCGGTCAGTTCCTTGGCTTCCGATTCGACCATCATCACGGCAGCGTCGGTTGCGGCAACCACCAGGTCGAGGCGGCCAGAGGCAGCTTCGGACAGCGACGGGTTGAGCTGGTATTCGCCATCCTTGAAGCCGACGCGCGCAGCGCCGATCGGGCCCATGAACGGCACGCCCGAGATGGTCAGCGCGGCCGAGGCGGCAACCAGCGCGACGATATCGGGTTCGGTCTCGCCGTCATAGCTCATCACCTGGCAGATGACGTTGATTTCGTTGTAGAAACCTTCGGGGAACAGCGGGCGCACCGGACGGTCGATCAGGCGCGAGACCAGCGTTTCCTTTTCGGTGGCGCCGCGTTCACGCTTGAAGAAGCCACCGGGGATGCGGCCAGCTGCGGAAAACTTTTCCTGGTAGTGCACGGTCAGCGGGAAGAAGTCCTGGCCTTCCTTCACCGACTTGGCGGCAGTCACCGCGCAAAGCACAACGGTTTCGCCATAGGTAGCCAGCACGGCACCATCGGCTTGGCGCGCAATGCGGCCAGTTTCCAGAGTGAGGGTCTTTCCGCCCCACTCCAGCGATACGGTCTTGACGTCGAACATGAATATTCCTTCGCCCCACGGGCCCTATTGCCGGCGGGATTTGCTGCCGGGGTGCCGTCCCGGTCCGGTGTGGGGCTTGGCCCCGTGGTGCCTGCGCCGAATTGCGCGAGGCGCCTTTGCCTTACCATGGATTGCGCCAGCGCCGAATGCCTTTTGCATCGGATCGTGGCCAATCCAGGCCTGTCTGCCTTGATAGGCAGATCTACAAACAAAACGGTCGGCCGGGTGGCGGCCGCCGCCAGCCTCGCTGGCGGATCTATAAACAAAACGGCCCGCCGGGTGGCGGGCCGTCTGTGAACTTACTTACGCAGACCAAGCTTCTGGATCAGCGCGTTGTAGCGATCGACGTCCTTCTTCTTCAGGTAGTCGAGCAGCGAACGACGCTTGTTCACCATCTGCAGAAGGCCACGACGCGAATGGTTGTCCTTGTGGTGGCCCTTGAAGTGTTCGGTGAGGTTGACGATCCGCTCGGTGAGGATAGCCACCTGAACTTCGGGCGAACCGGTATCACCGGCGGCGCGCGCGTTGTCCTGGATGATTTCCTGCTTCTTTTCCGGGGTCACCGACATAAGTATTCACTCCGCGACATGCTCAAAGGTTGAAACCCCGTTCAACGCGCAAGGCGCCGCCTGCCAGCATGACCAGCGCGACCGGCTTGCCGCCGCACCGCGCCCACCATAGCCCGTCAGGAAAGGGCAACCCCGAAAGAACGCGGCCCTGGCGGACCGCCCCGGCCTGTTCGGGGTTGAGGTCAAGAGCCGGGATGTCGACCAGCCCTGCCTCCACAGGCAAGATTACGTTCTCAAGGGGTGCCCCTTGGCCCCAATCGTTCAATTTGTCCAGCGAAATCGCCTGTTCCAGGGTGAACGGGCCGGCCTTGAGGCGGCGCAGCATGGTAACATGGCCGCGCGTGCCAAGGGCCAGGGCGATGTCGCGCGCCAGGCTGCGGATATAGGTGCCCTTGGATACATCGGCCTCCAGCGTGGCACTGTCCAGCGCCGCGTCGCTGCCCTGGGTTTCCAGCACGCGCAGCGCATGGATGGTCACGTTGCGGGCAGCCAAGACCACGTCGTGCCCGGCGCGCGCCAGGTCATAGGCGCGCTCGCCATCCACCTTGAGCGCGGAATAGGCCGGCGGCACTTGAGCAATCGGCCCGGTAAAGGCCGCCAGCGCCGCATCGAGCGCGGCGCGGGTGGGCCGCACCGTGCTGTGGCCGATTACCGCCCCTTCCAGATCGAGCGTATCGGTCTCTGCGCCAAAGGCCACGGTAAAGGCGTAGGTCTTGCGCGCATCGAGCATGCGCCCGCACAGCTTGGTTGCCTCGCCCACGGCGATCGGCAGCACGCCAGTGGCCAGTGGATCGAGCGTGCCGCCATGGCCCACCTTGCACTTGCCAAGGCCGCGCGCGCGCAGGTTGCGCTTTACTGCCGCCACACCCTGGGTCGATCCCAGAGTCAGCGGCTTGTCGAGAATGATCCAGCCATCTGCCATGGTCGCGCGCCCTAGCGGCTGCGCGCCGTTCTGTCAGCCCTTTGGCGCAGGGCGCGTCAGGCCGCAGGCTTTGCCGGCGCCGCGTTCGCCTTCATCGGTGGGCCAGCCACCTTCACCAGGCTTTGCACCGGATAGCTTTGCCCATGCACCACCACGCTGGCGAAACGGTCAAAAGTATCGGTGCCGCGTGCATCGAACCCGATCGCCTGGGCAAACGGCAGATCGAACGCCGGGCCCATCAGGCTGGCGCGGTACCACTGGCCGCTCTGGTCCTGCACATAGAGCGTGCTGTCACCCTGGGCGCGCCAATCGCGAATGCCGCCGTGGTTGACGAAGGGGATCGACGCTTCCACCGGCTTGCCCGGATTTACCGGCGCCTGGGCGAGAGCGGGGGTTGCGGCCAGCGCCAGCGCGGCCAGTGTAGCAATGCGGATCATGGGCCAACTCCTTGTCATGTCGAACCAATGGTATCGACATGGGCAGCGCGCCCGCGCGATCAAGCCCGGCGCGACAATTGGCGACCAAGCTGAAAGTACGTTAATCCCCCTGCGGCATCAGCCCAGCGGGCGGCCCGCCACCAGTTCGGCCAGCGCCAGGTAATGATCGGCCAACCACGTCACCGGCGGCACCACGACTGCACGCACCGGATCGAGCGATGGCATCATCCAGGGCAGGACCACCAGAAGGACCAACATGATCGGAAAGCCCAAGGGACGCAGTCTGGCATAGGCCTGCGCCGCCGGGCGCGGCAGCAGGCCCTCGACGATGTGCGATCCATCGAACGGCGGCAGCGGAAGCAGGTTGAAACAGGCAAGGAACAGATTGATGGCCAGGAAATTTACCAGGTTCGCCGCCACGAACTGGGCCACCGCGCCCGATCCCGGCGCCAGCCGCGCCATGACACCCAGACCCAGCGCCGCCACCACGGCCAGGGCAAAGTTCATCGCCGGCCCGGCAGCGCCCACCAGCATCATCGCCCGGCGCGGATGCGGCAGGCCGCGCACATCCACCGGCACCGGCCGGGCCCAGCCAAACACCGGCGCATGGGCGAGCGCGAGCATGCCGGGCAGTATCACCGTGCCTACCGGATCGACGTGACGCAGCGGGTTGAAGCTCAACCGCCCCATGTCCTGCGCGGTGTGATCACCCAGCAGGCGGGCCATGCGGCCATGCGCCACTTCGTGAAACACGATGGCCACGATCATCGGAATGGCCACCGTGGCGAGGCTGTACAGCGTGTCATTCATGGCCGTGCCATCCATTCGTCGCGCAGGATCGAAAACAGCACCGTGTCGCGCACCCGGCCCGTCCAGGTGCGGCGTTCGTGGCGCATCAGGCCTTCTTCCACACCGCCCAGCTTGCGCACGGCGGCCTGGCTGCGGGCGTTGATCCGATCCACCTTGAACACCACCCGCTCCAGCCCGCAGGCAAAGGCATGGCCGAGCATCAGCCGCTTGAGGCGGCCGTTGAAGCCCGTGCCGCGCAGCGCCGGCACGATGAAGCTGTTGCCGATCTCGATCGACCAGCCTGGCGCGCCATGCTCGATCCAGCCGGTCATGCCCACCACCACGCCATCGGCCAGCACGGCATAGATCCGCCGTGCGGTCCCGCCTTCAAGCAGGCGATCGAATTGCGGATCGAAACTGTCGCCCAGATAATCGTGCGGATAGACCGCCCATATCTCCTGATCTTGCGCGCAGGCGGCGCGCAATCCTTCGCGGTGCCGCTCGGCCAGAGGCTCCAACGCCAGGTTGCCTTCGGCCAGGGGAACGTAAAGGCCATCGCTCATGGGTGTTCGTCCTGGCGAAGCGCCGCGCTGAAATGCGCGCGGCAAAGAGAAAGATAGCGTTCGTTGCCGCCGATTTCGGTCTGCGCGCCTTCGCGCACGGGGTGCCCCTGCGCATCGACCCTAAGGTTCATCGTCGCCTTGCGGCCGCAGTGGCACACAGCTTTCAGTTCGACCAAGCTGTCGGCCAGGCCAAGCAGCGCGGCAGAACCTTCGAACAGGTCTCCGCGGAAATCGGTGCGCAGGCCATAGCACAGCACGGGAACGCCCGCGCGATCGGCCAGATCGGCCAGTTGCCATACCTGTGCCCTGGTCAGGAACTGCGCCTCGTCCACCAGCACGCAGGCGAGCGGCCCCGTGGCCAGTTCGGCGCTGACCGCCTGCCACAGATCGGTTTGCGGGGAAAAGCGGTGGGCATCGGCATAAAGGCCAACGCGGCTGGCAATGGCCCGCCCCGGCCCAAGGTGTTCGGCGCGATCATCGAGCGCGGCGGTCCACAGCATCGTCGCCATGCCGCGCTCGTGATAGTTGAACGCGGCCTGGAGCAGGTTGGTCGATTTGCCAGCGTTCATGCTGGCATAATAGAAATAGAGCTTGGCCATGGTGGCGCGAGGCGGTGGCGGGGCCGATCAGCCCTCGCCCTCTCCCGCTGCATCCTCGCCCAGATCGCGGCGCACGCGCGGATCAGACAGCAGCGCGTCGATCCGAAATGCCTCGTCAAAGCTTTCGTCGGGCAGGAACTTGATCCGCGCGGCATATTTCAGCTTGAGCCGGCCGGCCACTTCCTTCTGGAAATAGGCGGTGTGCGTGCGCAGGGCCTTGAGCACGATCTCTTCGTCCTCGCCCAGCAAAGGCTTGATGAAGACGGTTGCGTGGCGCAGATCGGGCGACATGCGCACTTCGGTAACCGACACGGTATGCGCGCTGAGCACATCATCATGGACGTACTGGCGCGTGAGCAGTTCGGACAATACGTGGCGCACCTGCTCGCCCACCTTGAGCAGGCGGACCGAGCGTTGTTCGGGAGAGGCATTCTGGCGGTTCATCGCGCCCTATATGGGGCATTGCCCGCGATTTCGCCAGAACCTTGGGTCAATAGCGGGGGAAGATCTTGCGCACGAGTTGGCCGCGCCACGGAAACCCATGATAATTGAAGAAGAACCAGCCAAATGTGCGCACCGCCAGCCACACCGGTACGGCCATCGGATCGCCCTCTTGCCGCAGGCCGCGAAAGAACGCGGCATCGGCGCGGCGGCGATCAGCCTCTCGGCCACCGCCAGCAATACCGTAAGCATTGTCATGGCGCCGGCATGATCCATTGCGGTTGTATTTAAATCCATTGAGGAACAGACAATAGTCCCTCTGCCCTGGATCACACACGTCAGCCCCCTGCACTTATGATATCACCTGACCATGGATTTGGCGTGGATGGGGCAATGTTCAAGCGCAAAGTGTTCTATATTGGTGGTTTCGACCCGAGGGGCGCGCGTTTCTATCATGGATTGCTCGCACAACAGATCGCCGCACACAATGCGCGTGATTGCGCAGGCAATTCCCTGATCCTGTCGGCGCGGCACGCCGCCGGACATGGGGACACTGCCTGGACGGTTGCCGATGCCGCCACCACGATCACCAGCGCTTTCCACGTCCTGGCGTGGGACGATATCGTGCGCCGCGCCTGGATCAGGGGCGGCCTGCGCGTGCTGCTGGCCAGCGCCCGCGCCTATGTCCGCCTCTTGTGGCAGACCGATCTTGCCTGCCTGCGCCGCGTGCCGCACGGCAGCCGCGTGGCGCTGTTCCTGCCGGCGCTGGCGCTGCTGGTGCTGCCGCTGCTGGCCGGGTTGGGCGCAGCGCTATTTGCCATGCTGATCGGGCAGGCCTGGCTGGCACCGCTGTTCGGGCTGGCGCTTGCCGCCGTGCTGGCGCTGATGCTCGGGGGGCGCGGCCACATCGGCTGGCTGGTGCAGTTCATCATCTTCAACGATGCCCTGGCCGCCGGGCGTGGCGATCCGGCACTCGCCACCCGGCTCGATCGCTTTGCCGATACTATCGACGGCGCGCTGGCCGCCGATCCGCCGTGGGACGAGGTGCTGCTGGTCAGCCATTCCAACGGCGCCGTTCTGGCCGCGGGCGTCATCGCCCGATTGCTTGCCCGCCACGGCGGCGTGCTGCCTTCGCGCGTGGCGCTGGTCACGCTGGGGGCCAGCCTGCCGATGCTCGCCTCTCGCCGCGATGCGCGCGATTTTGCCGGCACCATGGCCACGCTGGCGCAGGGCCACTTTGCTTGGCTCGACATTGGCTCGCCCACCGATGGCGCCGCCACCCCGCTGGTCGATCCCTGGCTGGGCCGCGAGCCGGGCCGCCAGGATGGGCTGGTACAGCTTTCCCCGCGCTGGTTCGCGTTTTGCGATGCCCAGACCTATGCTGCGCGGCGCAAGGACAAGTATCTCACCCATTTCGATTATCTGCGCCGGCTCGATCGCCCGTCACCGCTCGATTACCTCGGCCTCACCTGCAGCGACCAGCCACTCGCCGCCAGTATCGCCGCCTTTCGCCAGGTATCGCGGGCATGACCGAGCCGCCCGCGCTGGTCGTGCCGCCGTTCCCTACGCCGTTGCGGCGCAAGGCGGGCCTGCTGCGCCGTTTCGTGATCGGCTGGGGCAGCTGGATCCACACGCTGTTCGAAAAATCCTATCGCATGAAAATGGGCACGGTGCGCTTTCCGCTGCTGCGCTTTTTCGTGATCAACGACCTGGCCCTGGCGCGAGATGTGCTGGAAGAACGCCACTGCCCGTGGCCCAAGCACGGCTTGATGACCGAACTGCTGCGCCCGTTGATGGGCGAAAGCGTGTTTTCTGCCAATGGCGCGCAGTGGCAGGCGCAGCGCGCGATGATCAATCCCGCTTTCGCCCAGGCTGGCCTTGGCCGCGCCTGGCCGGCCATGCGTGCCGCTGCGCAGGATATGGCCGGGAACCTGCGCCAGGCGGCGGCGCGGGGGCCGGTGGATATGGAACAGGCGATGACGGCGGTGACGGCAGACGTGATCTATCGCACGCTGTTTTCACAAAGCCTGCCTGCCGATGCGGCCAAAACGGTCTTTGCCGCCTTTGATCACTATCAGCGCCATGCCCAGCGCTATGCCATGCAGCGCCTCTACCGCCTGCCGCTCATGCGCCGGCGCCAGCGGCTGTCCCAGGCCGCCGCCGCTATCCGCATGCTGTTTGCCCCGCTCGTCGATGCGCGGATGGCAGCGCGCGCGCATGTGGATCAGCCCTTGCCCCCGGCCGATATTCTCGATGCGCTGCTCGATGCGCGCCATCCGCATAGCGGCGCACCGTTTTCGCGCGAGGCCCTGCTCGATCAGCTTGGCACGATCTTCCTCGCGGGCCACGAAACCTCGGCATCCGCGCTGGCCTGGGCCAGTTATCTTCTGGCTGGCGACGCGGGGCTGCAGGATCGCCTGGACGCGCAAATCGCCGCTGTCACGGCTGGCGGTCCGCTCGCTGCCGATCACCTCAAGGCTTTACCCGAACTGCGCCATCTCTTTCAGGAAGCGCTGCGCCTCTATCCCCCGGTCAGCTTCCTGATGCGCGAGGTCGTCGCGCCGCAGATCATGCGCGGCAAGGCGATGGCGCCGGGCGATCTCGCGGTGGTGTCACCCTGGCTGATCCAGCGCAACGCCGACAACTGGGCCTGCCCGCACGCGTTCGATCCGGGCCGCTTTGCCCGCGCCGAGAATGCCAGGGCCGCGCGCGAGGCTTGGCTGCCGTTCGGCAAGGGCCCACGCGTGTGCATCGGCCAGGGCTTTGCCATGCAAGAGGCGATGATCGTGCTGGCCACGCTGCTGCGCGAATTTCGCCTGGCGCCCGCCCCAGGCCCCGCGCCCGAACCGATCAGCCGCCTGACCCTGCGGTCGCGCCATGGCATCCACTTGCGGCTCACCCCGCGCTGATGGCCGATCAGGTAACAAAATCGATACAAAGTCAGACATTTGTCGTGGGAGCCGGCACGGCGTTGAGCCGTTGAGGAAGGGTCAGTTTCATTGGAAAGGACCGCCATGAACAAGTTTCTCGCCACGGTTGCCGCCCTTGCGGTGGCCCTGCCCGCCGCCACCCCCGCGCTGGCCCAGCACTATGATGCGCGCCACGATCAACGCCACGACGTGCGCCGCGGACCGGTCAAGATGAAGCCCAACCCGTTCCGCAAGGGGCAGCGCTTCGACCACCGCCGCGCGCCCAACTATCGCGTGGTCGATTACCACCAGTACCGTCGCCTGTCGGCGCCGCCGCGTGGCTATCACTGGGTGCGGTCGGGCAACGATGCCCTGCTGGTGGCAATCGGCAGCGGCGTGATCGCCTCGGTGATCGCCAATACGTTCTGATCCGCGCGCGACCGGATCACATCAAGGGGTGGCCTTGTAAAAGGCCGCCCCTTTTTGTGCCAGGGTCGTGCTCCACAGCGCGCGCCTGACACAGGCTGCAATCGCCAGAGCCATGAACGAAAAAGGCGGCCCTTCCCGTGGGAAAGGCCGCCTTTTCGTGTTTACCGATCCGAAGATCAGAGCGTGCGTTCGCGCTCTTCCACTTCGAACACTTCCAGCGTGTCGCCAGCCTTGATGTCGTTGGTGTCCTGCAACACCACACCGCATTCCAGGCCCGCGCGCACTTCCGAAACGTCGTCCTTGAAGCGACGCAGCGAGGCAATCGTGGTCTTGCTGACGATAACATCGTTGCGGGTAAGACGCGCATAGATGCCCTTGCGGATGTAGCCTTCCAGCACCAGCAGACCGGCTGCCTTGTCCTTCTTGCCCGCGGGGAAGACTTCCTTGACTTCCGCACGGCCCACAACGGTTTCGATGCGCTCCGGACCAAGCTCGCCCGCCATTTCCTTGGCGATGTCGTCGGTCAGCTGATAGATCACGTCGAAGTACTTCATCCGCACCTTGTTGCGCTCGATCAGCTCGCGCGCCTTGGCGTTGGGACGGACGTTGAAGCCCACGATCGGTGCGCCGGAAGCCTGGGCCAGGCCCACGTCGCTTTCGGTGATCGCACCCACGCCGGAATGCAGCACGCGCACCTTGATCTCGTCGGTCGACAAGCGGTTGAGCGCATTGACGATCGCTTCGGTCGAGCCCTGCACGTCGGCCTTGATCACCACCGGATACTCGATGACGCTCTGCTTGGCCGCCAGCGCAGAGAACATGTTCTCCAGGCTCGACGGCGCAACGGCGGTGCGCTTGGCAGTGGCCTTCTCCTGACGATAGGCCGCCACTTCACGGGCACGTGCTTCGTTTTCCACCACGGTCAGCGTGTCACCAGCCATCGGCACGCCGCCAATGCCGAGCACTTCGACCGGCAGCGAAGGCGGCGCAGACTTCACCTGGCGGCCCTTGTCATCCAGCATGGCGCGCACGCGGCCAGACTGGGTGCCTACCACCAGGATATCGCCCACATGCAGCGTGCCGCGGTTGATCAGCACGGTCGCCAGCGGGCCCTTGCCCTTGTCGAGCTTGGCCTCGATCACGGTCGCTTCGGCGGCGCGATCGGGGTTGGAACGCAGTTCCATCAGTTCGGCCTGGAGCAGAATCTTTTCGATCAGCGTGTCGAGCCCGGCGCCGGTCTTGGAGGAAACCTCCACGTCCTGCACGTCGCCCGACATTTCTTCCACGATCACTTCATGTTCGAGCAGGCGCTCGCGGATCTTCTTGGGATTCGCTTCGGGCTTGTCGGACTTGGTAATCGCCACGATCATCGGCACGCCAGCGGCCTTGGTGTGATTGATGGCTTCGATAGTCTGCGGCATGATGCCATCATCAGCAGCCACCACCAGGATGACGATGTCGGTGACATTGGCACCGCGCATGCGCATCTCGGTAAAGGCTTCGTGGCCTGGCGTGTCCAGGAAGGTGATGTAATCGCCGCCCTTGGTCTTGATCTGATAGGCGCCGATATGCTGCGTGATGCCGCCGGCTTCGCCGCGCACCACGTCGGTGCCGCGCAGCGCGTCGAGCAGGCTGGTCTTGCCGTGGTCAACGTGGCCCATGATCGCCACGACCGGGGGCCGCGACTTGAGCGTGGTATCGGCATCGATGTCCGAAGCGGTATCGATATCGACGTCGCTATCGCTCACGCGCTGAATGTTGTGGCCAAATTCGGTCACCAGCAGTTCGGCGGTATCCTGGTCGATGGCCTGGTTGATGGTGACCATCATGCCCATCTTGAACAGCGCCTTGACCAGGTCCGCGGCCTTTTCAGCCATGCGGTTGGCCAGATCCTGCACGGTGATCGCTTCAGGCACGATCACATCGCGCACCTGCTTCTCACGCGCCTGGGTCTGCCCGGCGAAGTGCGCACGGCGTTCCTTTTCACGGGCGCGTTTGAGCGCGGCGAGCGAACGGGCGCGAGCGCCCTCGTCTTCGTTGAGCGCGCGCGTCACGGTCAGCTTGCCCGCCTGGCGGCGATCATTGGCGTTCTTGTCACGCGGGGCATGCGCCGGCTTCTTGGCCGGTTCGGGGCGCTTGGGCGCCACCACCGGGGTAAAGCGGCGCGGCGCGGGCACGGCAGCAGCCGGGGCCGGGCGCGCAGCCGGCGCAGCGGCTGCGGCAGAAGCCGGAGCTTGTGCCTGGACCGGTTCTTCGGCCGCGGCAGCCGGAGCAGACGCCACTGGCGCGGCGGCAGGCGCCGGCTCGGCAGCGGGCTGCGCCGCAGCGGCGGGCGCCACCGGTGCGGGTTCAGCAGCCGGAGCCGGTTCAGCCGGGGCGGCTTCGGGCGCGGCAGCAGCCTGGGCGGCAGCAGCAGCGGCTGCTTCCTTTTCCCCAACGCGGCGGCGTTCTTCCTCGATGGCGCGCAGGCGTTCTTCCTGCTCGCGGCGGTTGGCCGCTTCCAGCGAAGCGAGGCGGGCTTCCTCGGCCTGGCGCAGCAGGCGGGCCTGCAGTTCCTGGCGCGTTTCGCGCGAGGCGGTGGGGGAAACCGGCGGCGGCGGCGGCGGCACCACCGGCGCACGCGCGGCCGGGGCAGCCGGGCGCGGGGCTGCGGCAGGCGCAGCGGGGGCCGGCGCAGCGGGCTGTCCGCCCGGCACCAGCTTGCGGCGCTTTACCTCGACCACCACCTTGTTGGTGCGACCATGGCTGAAGGTCTGCTTGACCTCTCCGGCCTCTACTGCGGTCTTCAGGCCCAGTGGCCTGCGGCCCAGTGTCGGCTTCTTGTCGCTATCGCTCATCGAACTCATTCGCCCTTCGTATCCAAATCGTCGTTCGCTGCTTGCGCAGCCGGTGCATCAGCAGGGGCAGGTTCGCCCGGTGGCGTGCCACCAGGCGGACCTTCCGGTGCCGCAGCCCCGATAAAGTGCATCAAGCGGGCCAATGGCCCGTCAATCCGTTCGGCCGCGCCCGCATCGGTGACGCCCAGGTGAACGACGTTGTCGCGGCCCAATGCCACAGACAACGCCGCCCGGTCCAGCGGCAAGATGCGGCCCATCATTCCCGATCCTTCGGCCTCTTCGCCCACGCGCCAGGCCTGGGCCAACTTGCCCACGCCATCGGCCTTTGCATCGCTGGCATGGGCCAGCAGCACGACCGCGCCGGAACGCGCGGCCTGGGCGATTTTTTCGGTTCCCAGCACCAGGCTACCGGCACGCAACTCGATACCGAGTCGGTCCAGCGTGGCGCGTTTCAGGCCTTGTTCGATCAGATCGGGCAGATCGGCGGGAATGGTCAGCGGGGCGCCTTTGAATGCGCGTGCCAACGCTCCCTTAAGTTTGCCATTGGCAAGCGCGATTTCAAGGTCTGCGCGAGAAACACCGATCCAGGCGCCGCGCCCAGGGGCACGCGCCAACGGATCTGGCAGAACCAGACCATCGGGCGAAATCGCCAGGCGCACCAAGGCGCCCCGGCCATCGTGGCGGGCGGTGAGGATACATTTCCGCTCCGGCAAAGCCTTGTCAGGCCTTGCCGGGCGGTCTTGCGGCCCTGGGGCGCTTAGCGTGTCATTGTGAGGATTCCGCATCGGCGGCCTCCTCGGTTGCGGGGGCTTCGTCGGCCATCGGTTCGTCGTCGAACCAGTGGGCGCGTGCCGCCATGATGATTTCGTTGCCTTGTTCGTCGCTCAGGCCATATTCGCCCAGCACGCCGCCCTTGTCTTCGCTGCGTTCCGAACGATCGCGCTCGCGGCGGTCGTTGCGGCGGCGCTGGTCGTTGTTGCGCTTCTTGGCGATCAGTTCGTCGGTGGCGAGATCCGCCAGGTCGTCCAGCGTCTTGATCCCTGCCTTGCCCAGCGTAACCAGCATGGCTTCGGTCAGGTGCGGCAGGTCGGCCAGGGCATCGTCCACACCCAGGGCGCGGCGTTCTTCGCGCTGGCCTTCCTCGCGGCGTTCCAACGCTTCAAGCGCGCGGTTCTGCAGTTCGGCCGCCAGTTCCTCGTCGAAACCTTCGATTCCGGCGAGTTCGCTGATGTCGATATAGGCCACTTCTTCCAGCTCGCTGAAGCCTTCGGCCACCAGCAGCTGCGACAGGGTTTCATCGACGTCGAGTTCTTCCTCGAAGGTCTTGGACCGTTCGGAGAATTCCTTCTGGCGCTTTTCGCTCGCCTCGGCCTCGGTCATGATGTCGATGGCCGAACCGGTGAGCGAGGATGCCAGGCGCACGTTCTGGCCACGGCGACCGATCGCCAGGCTCAGCTGGTCGTCGGGCACGACCACTTCGATGCGGCTTTCTTCCTCGTCGATCACCACGCGGCTGACCGTCGCGGGCTGCAGCGCGTTGACCACGAACGTCGCGGTGTCTTCGCTCCAGGGGATGATGTCGATCTTTTCGCCCTGCATTTCCTGGACCACCGCCTGAACGCGGCTGCCCTTCATGCCGACGCAGGCGCCGACCGGGTCGATCGAGCTGTCACGGCTGATCACGCCGATCTTGGCGCGGCTGCCCGGATCGCGGGCTGCGGCCTTGATCTCGATGATGCCGTCATAGATTTCGGGCACTTCCTGGGCGAACAGCTTCTTCATGAAGTCGGGGTGCGCACGGCTCAGGAAGATCTGCGGACCGCGGTTCTGGCGCTCCACCTTGAGGATCAGCGCGCGCACGCGCTCACCCACGCGCGGTACTTCGCGCGGGATCTGCTGGTCGCGGCGGATCACGCCTTCGGCGCGGCCCAGGTTGACGATCACGTGGCCGAATTCGACCGACTTGATCACGCCGGTGATGATTTCGCCCGCGCGGTCCTTGAACTCGTCATACTGGCGATCGCGCTCGGCATCGCGCACCTTCTGGAAGATGACCTGCTTGGCCGACTGCGCATCGATGCGGCCGAGGTCCACCGGCGGCAGCGGATCGACGATGAAGTCACCCACCTTGGCGCCGGCCTGGAGCTTTTCGGCCTGCTTGAGGTCAACCTGCTTGAAGTAGTCTTCGACGTGCTCGACCACTTCGACCACGCGCCACAGGCGCAGATCGCCGGTGCGCGGATCGAGCTTGGCGCGAATGTCGTTCTCGGCGCCATAGCGGTTGCGCGCCGACTTCTGGATCGCTTCTTCCATCGCTTCGATCACGATGGACTTGTCGATCATCTTTTCGGCAGCGACCGCGTTGGCAATCGCCAGCAGCTCGGCACGGTTGGCGGAAATCGCACTGGCCATGGCTTAGTCTTCCTGTTCCTCAAGAAATGCGTCGGTTTGCGCCAAAGCGTCTTCGTCTTCGAAATCTTCCTCGTCCACGCCGGAGCTATCCACCGGGCGCGAGGCGGCAATCAGCCGATCGGTCAGGATCAGCTTGGCATTGGTGACAAGGGCAAACGGCACGGCAAACACCTCGCCGTCATCCTCGATCGAGATCGTGCCGGTATCGGCATCAAACCCCTTGAGATCACCACGAAAGCGCTTGCGATTGTCGAGCAGCTCGGACAGCTCGATCCGCGCCTCGTGACCGATCCAGGCGGCAAAGTCCTTGGGGCGGGTCAGCGGGCGGTCGATCCCCGGAGAGCTGACTTCAAGGCGATAGGCCTCTTCGATCAGCATTTCGCCGGCTTCTTCCAGCGCGTCGATCTTGTCGGAAATGCGGTGCGAAAGGCCGGCGCAATCGGCGATGACCAGTTGCCCGGTCTCGGGGCGCTCGGCCATGATCTGGAGCGTGTGCTCCTCGTCGCCAACTTCGCTCTTGCCGTAAAGGCGCACGCGCACGAGATCGAATCCCATGGCTTTCACCTCGGGCTCCACAATCTCGATGATCCGCGCGATATCCGTCATGCCGTCTCCAATACTCCCGAGCACGCCCTTGGCGCGTCAAACCACTTCAGGCCACACCGTTTCAGCAACGAAGTTTCGCGCCGGCCCCGTCTGGCGCCAGCCCGCTCTTGCCTTCACAATGTCGGGATGAATGTGCCAATAAGGGAGGCGGCGGAAAATTGCAAGAACAAAGCCACGCCACTCGGCCTTTGATCGCAAGGGAGGCGGGAACCGCCGGATTGCTCCGGCAACGCCTGATGCATGGCCCGCCCGGCCTGCATCGGCGCCAGCCTTCCAAAGGGGGAAGAAGGCCGGTCCCCGCCCTGACAAAGCTGCGCGGCATGCGAATCGCGTCAGCCAGGAAATCCATCATCCAAATTATCGGTGAATAATCCCAATCCTTGGTATTCATTCTGCGTTCACGGGCAAGACAGGCGAAGAGAAAGCGCAGAAAACCGCCATTTTCTGAATTTGGCACGCCCCATGCAAAGCAAGGGACATCGGCCGGATGCGATCATCCGGCGCCACATTCAGGGAGTAATCACCATGCAGACCTTGCTTTCCATCGCCGGCCGCACCTCGGCCGCCGTCGCCGCCCTCGCCCTCTCGCTCGCCCTCATCGGCCAGACCGTACAGACGCCGGTCACCACTGCCCAGGGCACCGCTTCCGCCGTGGAGATCGCATGATGACCGACCTGCGCTTTGACGATAGCCCCGTCCGCCCCGCCCGCCGCCGTGGCAGCATTTTCCGCCGCGACCGCGCCAACGGCAAGATCTTCGGCGTTTGCGCCGGCATGGCCGACGCGCTCGATCTCGATGTCACGCTGGTGCGCGTGGCCTGGATCGCCGGCACCCTGCTGGGCTTTGGCTCGCTGCTGTTGATCTACCTGGCCATCGCGCTGATCGCCGATTGATGCGGGCCGCCGACACCACCTCTGGCACCGCCCCGCACCCCTTCACACCGAAGCGGTGCGGGCAAACGGCGAGAAATCGGTGTCGGTGTCATAGACGTCCACACCTTCGCGCCGCTTGAGGAAATTGACCACGGCATAGGTAACGGGCGTGAGCACCACTTCCCACAACACCTTCATCGCCCAGTTGGTGATCATCACATGCACCACATCGGCATTGGTCCAGGTGCCCAGGAACGCCACGGGATAGAAGATCAGGCTGTCGATCGCCTGCCCGGCGATGGTCGAGCCCCAGGTGCGGGTGAACAGATACTTGCCGCCCGTCCACACCTTCATTCGCGCCATCACGAAGGAATTGACGAATTCCCCGGCCCAGAATGCCGTGACCGAGGCCAGCACGATGCGCCAGGTGCTGCCGAACACCGAGACATAGGTGGTCTGGCAAACCGCCCCAGCGGAACTTCTGGCCACGAGCCCGGCAAACTGCGGATCGCCGCTCGATGCGCAGCCCCAGTCGGCCGCCGGCGGCATCGCCACCACTACGAAGCTCATCACCGCCATGAACAGCAGCGCGAAAAAGCCCACCCACACACAGCGCCGCGCGTTGGCATAGCCGTAGACCTCGGTGAGCACGTCACCCAGGATGTAGGAAATCGGGAAGAACAGGATGCCCGCGCCAAAGGTGAAGCCGCCCACGCTCGACAGCTTTGACGCGCCGATCAGGTTCGACAGCAGCAGGATCGCCACGAACGCGGCCATCATGTAGTCGAAAAAGCGGAAATGGCGGCGTGCGCCGAGCTTGCCGCCGATCTTTTCAAGCGGCGTCGATGCGGATGCGGGATCGTTCATGGGGATGAACTGCTATCGCCATTTGCACCAAAGGCAAAGCCGTCTTATGGGCACGGCTGTGCGCGCCCTTAGCTCAGCTGGATAGAGCACCAGCCTTCTAAGCCGGTGGCCGCAGGTTCGAATCCTGCAGGGCGCGCCATTCCAGCGATTCTCACCAGCGAACGGTGCGCCCTTCCCGATCGAGATAATGCAGGCCGGGCTTTCCCTGCTGCGCGAGCAGCGTGGTGACGATCTGTGGCACGGTTTCCTCGATGCCGAACGGCGCCTCGGCTCCGCCAAGTCTGGTGCGGATCCAGCCCGGCGCCATGAGCACCTTGGCCCGGCCATCATCGGCATGACGCGCCGCATAGCTGCGCATGTACTGGTTCAGCGCAGCCTTCGTGCCCCGATAGACCTCGTGCCCGCCATTCACATTGTTGGCGATACTGCCCTGGCCCGAAGACATGACACCGATCAGGCCCGCTGGCGCGACGCAATCCTGCAAGCCTTCCACCACCCTTAGCGGGCTGAGCGCGTTGGTGACCATCACGCGAATGAACTCTTCGGTCGAAACCTCCGCGATGGTTTCGTCCTGGTTGTGGTTGGCCGTACCCGCGTTGACGAACAGGATGTCGAACTGCTTCCCCATCAGCCGTTCGCGCAATGCCATAATCTGGGCTGGCTGCGTCATGTCGAGCTGGGCAATGTCGACGCGGCCCGGGTGGGCATCGGCAAGGTCGTGCAACGCAGTGCGGTCAGGGCCGCGCACCGTTCCGACGACATGCCAGCCCCGCGCGATACATTCTGCCGCCATCGCATGGCCAAGGCCACGCGATGCGCCGACAATGAGAATCGTGCCGGCGGTGTCACTGATGGACCGGGAGAGCATGGTGATTCCTTTCGGTTTTGCCGCTGAAGACCATCATCTTCCACTTTCGATAGCTGCACCAGGCGCACAGGATGCAAACTGTTGTTGCATCACGCGCTGTCCCACGTTTGCCAAGCCGCCTATCATGTGGCGATGGACACCATTGACCTTAACCTGTTGTCGGCGCTGGACGCGCTTCTGGCGGAAGGCAGCGTGACGGCTGCGGCGCGTCGCTTGAGCCTCAGCCCATCGGCCATGAGCCGCACGCTCGCACGGTTGCGGGCGGCGACCGGCGATCCCCTACTGGTGCGGGCAGGCCGTGGGCTGGTGCCAACTCCCCGCGCCATCATGCTGCGCGAGCGTGTTCATGCGTTGGCGCGAGATGTTCGCGATGTTCTCACGCCACACGAAGGGCCGCTCGATCTCGCTACGCTCAAGCGGACTTTCACCATCCGCGCCAACGAAGGCTTCATCGCGCTGTTCTCCGCTTCCCTGGTCAAGACCGTGGTCGCCGCCGCGCCGCATGCGCGCCTGCGCTTTGCCCCAAAGCCCATCAAGGAGGCTGGGCCGCTGCGGGACGGAACGATCGACCTTGAAATCGGAGTGCTCGGCGATTTTGCGCCCGAGGTGCGAACACAGCTGCTTTTTCGTGACCGCTTCATCGGCGCGGCAAGAGAGGGGCATCCCCTGTTGTCAGCTGCGGTGACCGCAGATCGCTATGCGGCCGCCAAGCATGTCGTCGTGTCGCGGCGCGGACAATCGACCGGACCCGTCGATGACATGCTGGCAGCGCTCGGGCTGCAGCGCGAGATCGTCGCCGTCGTGCCCGGCTTCCCGGATGCCTTGCGGATTGCCCGCCAGTCCGATCTGGTCGCGCTGGTGCCGCAATCCTGTCTGTCCGACCCATGGTTCTCGGATGGGCTGGTGCGCTTCACGCTGCCGGTTGAAACACCCGACATTGCCGTTGCCGCGCTGTGGCATCCGCGCATGGACGCCGATCCTGCGCATCGCTGGCTGCGCGAGACCGTCATCGCGCAGTGTCGATCTTCAACACGTCTGTCCTGACACGCTCGTGGCGCAATCCAGCCGTGGCGCTTGTGATTCCTTCTGACAGGCCAGATCATGCACGTGATCAATGGCCTCCCAGGCGCGCGCGAACGCGCCATCGTCCAGGCCATGGTATTCGTGGTCGCACTCGAGCGAAACGATCGCGCATGTCGGGCCAAGGAAGCGGCCGAACTGCGCGGGATCGCCGCCATAGGCATCGCCGCGGCCCTGGATCACCACCATCGGCTTGGCCACCGCGCGCAGGTGCCGCGTGCGATAGGCTTCGCGCCGTCGTTCCGGGTGGCGAAACGGATAGCCAAAGCTGGCTATCGCCTGCACGTGGGGGTGCGCGGCAATCCGCGTGGCAGCCACGCCCCCGGCCGAATGGGTCACGACCACGACTCGTGCGTGCGGCAGGCTTTCGATGAACCGCTGCAATTCCCAGCTGGCGATCAGCCACGGCGGCAGCAGTGCCGCCATGAGAAAGTCGAGGCGGTGCGGGCTGGCGCAGGCCAGCGCGGTCTTGACCGCGTACCAGGCGGCCAGGCGCGGCCACGACAGCGCCTGGCCCGTGCTGCGCGCAATGCTTGGCAGGGCCTGTTCCAGGCGGCGGTTGATCCCCTCCGATGCGGCATGGCGCGGGGATTCAAACACGAAAACCGGTTGCCCGCGCTCGCCAAACTTGCGGGCAACGCGGGTCAGGATATCGGATCGCTTGGCGGTGTTGCTGCGCCCGGCCAGAACGATCGCAAGCGGTGGCATCATGCGGGAAACCATGGTGGGAGAGGTTGCGGTTTCGCCAGCGCTGGCGGCAACCCCCGCCTCCTGTCAAGCTGCCTCAACAGGCTGGCCTTGCCCCGGCAATTCATGCCATGGCTGGGCCGACCGTCAGCCCCTTCCCCCAGGAGCCTCAATGCCCAACAAGCCCCCCATCGGCCGCGACACCCGCCTGTGCATGTCGCTGTCGGGCCGCCCCGGCAATGCCGGATCGCGGCTGCACAACTATCTGTACGAGGCACTGGGCCTCGACTTTATCTACAAGTCTTTCTCCACGCGCGATCTGCCGGCGGCCGTTGCCGGCATCCGCGCGCTCGACATTCGCGGCAGCGCGATCTCGATGCCGTTCAAGGAAGCGGTGATCCCTCTGCTGGATACGCTCGAACCCTCCGCACTCGCGATCGACAGCGTCAACACCATCGTCAACGACGACGGCCACCTTACCGGCTACAACACCGATTATACCGCCTGCCGCCAGTTGATCGAAGCCAGTCCCGCCGATCCGGCCCAGCCGTTCATCCTGCGGGGCAGCGGCGGCATGGCCAAGGCCGTGGTCGCGGCGCTGCGCGATGCGGGCTTTACCCAGGGCACGGTCGTGGCACGCAATGCCGAGGCTGGCCCGGCGCTTGCCGAACGCTATGGCTTTGCCTGGGCCAGCGACCTGCCGGCCGCCGGCGCGCCGCTGTTGGTCAACGTGACGCCGCTGGGCATGGAAGGGCCCGATGCCCAGGCGCTGGCCTTCCCGGCCGAAATGATCGCCGCCGCAGACGTGGCGTTCGACGTGGTGGCCCAACCGGCGCAAACGCCGTTCATCCTTGCCGCGCTGGCAGCCGGAAAGCCGGTCGTTTCGGGGGCCGAGGTCATCGTGCTTCAGGCAGTGGAGCAGTTCGTGCTCTATACCGGGGTGCGTCCGTCGGCCGACCTCGTGATCGAGGCCGCACGCTTTGCCCACGGCGACGCCACGGCCGCGCGCCTGGCAGCGACCGGCCTCTAGGCGCCGCGCCGGCATAACGCCGCGCAAACAACTGGCAACATTCCCACAAGGCCCCCTTTCCGTGGCTGTGGCACATCCTATATGATGCGCCACAGCCACGACGGCCCCTGATCGGCCGGCGGCAAGGCGCAGGAAGGACATGAGGGATATGGGCAAGGCCGAGGTCGAATTTCCCGAGCCGCCGTTTGCCATCGACGATGTTGTCGCGCACCTGCGCCGGGTGCGCGAGGGCTGGCGCGATGCACGCAGCAAGCGCGGCGATTACGGCGCGGTCGGCTTCCCCTCGCGCCACGCGCTGGGCCGGATCATCGATGTACTGGCCGCCGCATTGTTCCCGCTGCGCCTAGGCCCGGCCGAAGTGACCGCCGCCAACGAAGACATCTTCGTTGCCGCCAGCCTGCAATCGGCCCTGCCCCTCCTGGCCGCGCAAGTGCGGATGGAACTGCACTACAGCCATCCCCAGGATTGCAACGCCACTGTCGATGCCGAGGTCAACCGCATCGTCACCGCGCTCGCCGCGCGCCTCCCGGAAATCCGCCGCCTGCTCGACAGCGACGTGGAAGCCGCGTTCGACGGCGATCCCGCCGCGCGGTGCGTCGATGAAGTGCTGCTGTGCTATCCGTTCGTCACTGCCGTGCTGCATCACCGCGTGGCGCACGAGCTTTACAAGCTGGGCGCCCCGCTGGTGGCGCGCATCCTGGCCGAAATCGCCCACTCCCGCACCGGCATCGACATTCATCCCGGCGCCACGATTGGTGAGCGTTTCTTCATCGATCACGGCACCGGTGTGGTGATCGGGCAGACCGCGATCATCGGCAAGCGGGTGCGGATCTACCAAGCGGTGACGCTCGGCGCGCGGAGTTTCAGCACCGACGAGGAAGGCCGCCTGGTCAAGGACGAGGCGCGCCATCCGATCATCGAGGATGACGTGACGATCTACGCCGGCGCCACGATCCTGGGCCGCGTCACCATCGGCCGCTGCTCCGTGATCGGCGGCAATGTCTGGCTCACCCGCTCCGTTCCCCCGGGCAGCCGCGTGCGCCAAACGCAGGCCAGCGTGACCGTGGAAGCGGGCGATCCCTGCGATTGATTGTTTTCGGGCTTGGGACCCGAAACATGCCCTCCCCTAACCCCTCCCGCCAGCGGGAGGGGGACTTTCAGTAGTGCCCCTTAGACTCCCCTCCCGCGTGCGGGAGGGGCTGGGGGAGGGCATGTTTTATTCCCTCAAAGCTTGCCCACCAGTTCCGGCACGGCGGTAAACAGATCAGCCACCAGGCCCACGTCGGCCACCTGGAAGATCGGCGCGTCTTCGTCCTTGTTGATGGCGATGATGGTCTTTGAGTCCTTCATGCCGGCAAGGTGCTGGATCGCCCCGGAAATGCCCACCGCGAGATAGAC
>NZ_QBUE01000021.1:0-61776 GCF_003058045.1 Novosphingobium sp. GV079
TCATCTTCACGTTCGCCAGCTCGACACCCGTGCCATCCGCCTTCACCCGCGGCTTCACGTTGTAGTCGATCACCCGCTTCACGCAGACCAGGGCTTTCATTGCACTCACGCCTTTCCCAACGGTTTCGCCGTCCTGTAATTCACGCTTACGTAAACGTCAACTAGCCTTCCTGGCAGGCGGTTCATTCCATCTCGAGGATGATCGCGTCCACCGCCAGGCTTTCGCCGGCCTTGGCACGCACTGCTTTGACTTTGCCGCTCTTTTCGGCGCGCAGAATGTTTTCCATCTTCATCGCCTCGACCACGGCAAGCGGCTGCCCCGCTTCCACGCTGTCGCCTTCGGCCACGTTGAGCGACACCAGCAGGCCGGGCATCGGGCAGATCAGGAAGCGCGAGAGATCGGGCGGCACCTTTTCGATCATGTGCGTGGCATAGGGCGCCACGCGGGCGGGCAGGACCTGCACCTTGTGGATCGCGCCGCGCGTAGTCAGTTGGAAACCGCTGCGCGTCGGCTTGACCTTCACGCCCAGCACCGCGCCGTCCACCTCAGCCTCTACCAGCGTATCGCCGGGGGTATATTCCATCGCCAGATCAAGCGGCGTGCCATCGACGGTAACCTCGTCACCGGCCAGCGCCACGGCAAAGACCTGGCCACCCAGGGTGACCGACCATGCCGATGGCGGCCGCAGCCGCTTGCCCAACTGGCCATCCACCCGCCGGGCGCGATCGGCCCGCGCCGTCGCCAGGAACGCGGCAATGCCGGCCAGCGCGCGCTGCAGGGCTTCGTCGGCGGGGGCGCCGTGGAAGCCTTCGGGATATTCCTCGGCGATGAAGCCAGTGGTGAGTTCGCCCGAACGGAAGCGCGGATGCTGCATGATCGCGCTGACGAAATCGATGTTGTGGCCCAGGCCCTCGATCTCGAACGCGTCGAGCGCGGCGACCTGGCGGTCGGCGGCCTCGTCGCGCGTCTTGCCCCAGGTGACCAGCTTGGCGATCATCGGATCGTAGAACATCGAGACTTCGCCGCCTTCATAGACGCCGTCGTCCACGCGCACGCCGTCCACCCCGCGCCGGCCATTGGCCTGGCCGTCGTCGGTCCAGCCGGCAAGCGGCGGGCGATAGCGCACCAGGCGCCCGGTGGAGGGCAGGAAGCCGCGATAGGGATCTTCGGCATAGACGCGGTTTTCGATCGCCCAGCCATCGATGCCGATATCATCCTGCGTGAAAGCCAACATTTCGCCCGCGGCCACGCGGATCATCTGTTCCACCAGGTCGATCCCGGTGATCGCCTCGGTAACCGGGTGCTCCACCTGAAGGCGGGTGTTCATTTCCAGGAAGTAGAAAGACTGGCCGGTCTTGTCCGCGCCCGAAACGATCAGTTCGACCGTGCCGGCGGAATAATAGCCCACCGCGCGCGACAGGGCGACGCACTGTTCGCCCATGGCCTTGCGCATCTCCGGGCTGACGAAGGGCGAGGGGGCTTCCTCCACCACCTTTTGATGGCGGCGCTGGATCGAGCATTCGCGCTCGTTCAGGTAGAGGATGTTGCCGTGCTGATCGCCCAGGATCTGGATTTCGATGTGGCGCGGATTCTCGATGAACTTTTCGATGAACACGCGATCGTCGCCAAAGGAATTGAGTCCTTCGCGCTTCACGCTTTCAAAGCCCTCGCGCACGTCCTTTTCGGAAAAGGCGAGGCGCATGCCCTTGCCGCCACCGCCGGCCGAAGCCTTCATCATCACCGGATAGCCGATGTCGTTGGCGATGCGCACGGCATGGTCGGTATCGTCAATCTCGCCGACATAGCCGGGAACGACGTTGACGCCGGCGGCCTTGGCCAGCTTCTTGGATTCGATCTTGTCGCCCATCGCGGCGATCGCGCCGACGGGCGGTCCGATGAACGCGATGTTTTCGGCGGCCAGTGCCTCGGCAAAGCTGGTGCGCTCCGACAGGAAGCCATAGCCGGGATGCACCGCGTCGGCCCCGGTGGCCTTGCACGCGGCAATGATCTTGTCGGCAATCAGGTAGGATTGCGCGGCCGGGGCCGGGCCGATGTGCACGGCTTCATCGGCCATCTGCACAAACGGCGCGCGCGCGTCGGCGTCGGAATAGACGGCCACGGTGGCAATGCCCATGCGGCGCGCGGTCTTGATCACGCGGCAGGCGATTTCGCCGCGATTGGCGATAAGGATCTTCTTGAACATCGTCCTCTCCCGTCCCGTCACGCGTCG
Organism: Novosphingobium sp. GV079; assembly: GCF_003058045.1. NCBI lineage: Bacteria > Pseudomonadati > Pseudomonadota > Alphaproteobacteria > Sphingomonadales > Sphingomonadaceae > Novosphingobium > Novosphingobium sp. GV079. The sequence continues at coordinate 2,232 of NZ_QBUE01000021.1, forward strand.
AGCGGCGGCATGTTGTGGCCCAGCAGGCGCAGCATATCGGCAGCGCATTCCACCACGTTCGATCCCGGGCCATAGATGCCCTGAACCCCGGCTTCGCGCAGGAAATCATAATCTTGCGGCGGGATCACGCCGCCCGCCACCACCTTGATGTCTCCCCGCCCGGCCTCGCGCAGGCGCGCGATGAGTTCGGGGATCAGCGTCTTGTGCCCAGCCGCCAGGGACGAGGCGCCGATCGCATCCACGTCGGTGGCAAGCGCCAGGACGCAGGTTTCTTCCGGCGTCTGGAACAGGGGGCCGCTGGTCACGTCAAAGCCCATGTCGCCAAATGCCGAGGCAATGACATTGGCGCCGCGATCGTGGCCGTCCTGGCCCATCTTGGCCACCAGCAGCCGGGGCTTGCGGCCCAGGCGCCGGGTCACGGCCTCGACGCCCTCGATCACCTGGGCATAGCGCTTGTCGGCCGCATAGGCCGCGCCATAGACACCCTTGACCGGGGTGGGCGTGGTGCCGTGGCGGCCGAACACCGCCTCCATGGCATCGGAAATCTCGCCCAGCGTGGCGCGATGGCGCGCGGCTTCGACGGCCAGGGCGAGGAGGTTGTGGGTGAGATCGGGGGTGGTTTGGATAGGCCCTTCGACAGGCTCAGGGCGAACGGTGTTCTGTTCCGCACCGTCCGTGATGGGGAAATCTTGTTTCCCCCCATCCGTTCGGGCTGAGCTTGTCGAAGCCCCCGCGCGCGCCGCCTCTGTAATGGCCTTGAGCGCAGCCTGCACGGCAGCTTCGTCGCGGCTGGCGCGCACCGCGTTGATGCGGGCGATCTGGCCGGCGCGCACGGCGTGGTTGTCCACTTCGAGCGTTTCGATGCGGTCTTCGGTGGCGAGGCGATACTTGTTGACGCCGACGATCACATCTTCGCCCTTGTCGACGCGGGCCTGGCGGGCGGCGGCGGCTTCCTCGATCATCGCCTTCGGCCAGCCAGCGGCCACTGCCTTGGCCATGCCACCTTCGGCCTCGACGCGCTCGATGATGGCCCAGGCCTGGTCGACCAGCTGTGCGGTAAGCGCTTCGATGTAGTACGACCCGCCGAGCGGATCGACCACGTTGCACATGCCCGTTTCTTCCTGGATCACGATCTGGGTATTGCGGGCGATGCGCGCGGAAAAGTCGGTCGGCAGCGCGATCGCTTCATCGAGCGCATTGGTGTGCAGCGACTGCGTGCCGCCCAGCATCGCGGCCATTGCCTCGATCGTGGTGCGGATGACGTTGTTGTAGGGGTCCTGCTCCTGCAGGCTGACGCCCGAGGTCTGGCAGTGGGTGCGCAGCATCTTGCTGCGTTCGTCCCTGGCGCCCAGTTGCGTCATCGCGCGGTGCCACAGCACGCGTGCGGCGCGCAGCTTGGCCACTTCCATGAAGAAGTTCATGCCGATGGCAAAGAAGAACGACAGCCGCCCGGCGAACCTGTCGATGTCGAGGCCAGAGGCGACGCCATACTTCACATATTCCATGCCGTCGGCAATGGTGAAGGCCAGTTCCTGCACCTGCGTGGCGCCGGCTTCCTGCATGTGATAGCCGGAAATCGAGATCGAATTGAACTTGGGCATCCGTGCCGAGGTGAAGGCAAAGATGTCCGAGATGATCCGCATCGAGGGTTCGGGCGGATAGATATAGGTGTTGCGGACCATGAACTCCTTCAGAATGTCGTTCTGAATGGTTCCGTCCAGCTTTTCGGTGGGAACGCCCTGTTCCTCGCCCGCGACGATGAAGAACGCCAGGATCGGGATCACCGCGCCGTTCATCGTCATCGACACCGACATCTGGTCGAGCGGGATGCCGTCGAACAGGATCTTCATGTCCTCGACGCTGTCGATCGCCACGCCGGCCTTGCCCACGTCACCCACCACGCGCGGATGGTCACTGTCATAGCCGCGGTGGGTGGCCAGATCGAACGCCACCGACAGGCCCTTTTGCCCGGCGGCCAGGTTGCGGCGATAGAACGCGTTGGATTCCTCGGCCGTGGAGAAGCCGGCATATTGCCGGATCGTCCAGGGGCGGCCGGCATACATGCTGGCGCGCACACCGCGCGTGAACGGGGCAAAGCCGGGCAGGCCGGGGTCTGTCGCCACGTCATCGGCGGTATAGAGCGGCTTGACCGCGATGCCTTCGGGCGTGTGCCAGGTGAGGTCCTTGCCCTTCACCTCCTTGGCGGCAAGGGCTTCCCAGTCTTTAATGGTCCCCACGGGGCGTCTCCATGATTTCGGTCAGCTGGCCCAGCATGTCCTTGGGGTGCAGGAAAAAGATCGGCGTGCCGTGGGCACCGATCCGCGTTGGGCCGAGGATGCGCTTGCCCTGCGCGGTGAACCAGGCGCGCGCGGCCTCGATGTCTGCCACCTCGTAGCACAGGTGGTGCTGCCCGCCGGCCGGGTTCTTGGCAATGAAGCCGGCGATCGGGCTGGTTTCACCCAGCGGTTCGATCAGTTCGATCTGCGTGCCGGCAGTGCCCGCTTCACCCGGCGTGTTGACGAATGCCACTTTCACGCCCTGCTCGGGCATGTCGAACGGCGCGGTGATCAGGCTCGCGCCCATCACCTCGCGGTAATAGGCGATGGCGTCGTGCATCGAAGGCACCGCCACGCCGACGTGGTTCAAACGACCAAGCTTCATGGGATTGCGCGCCTTCTTACAGCGGAATGTTGTCGTGCTTCTTCCACGGGTTTTCGAGTTGCTTGCCGCGCAGCTTGCGCAAGGCGAGCGCGATGCGCCGGCGCGTGGAATGCGGGTGGATCACCTCGTCGACAAAGCCCTTGGACGCAGCCACGAACGGGTTGGCAAAGCGGTCTTCGTATTCCTTGGTCTTGGCCGCGATCTCTTCGGGGCCCAGCCCGCGGAAGATGATTTCCACTGCGCCCTTGGCGCCCATCACCGCGATTTCGGCCGTGGGCCAGGCATAGTTCAAATCACCGCGCAGGTGCTTGGACGCCATCACGTCATAGGCGCCGCCATAGGCCTTGCGCGTGATCACGGTGATCTTGGGCACGGTGGCCTCGCCATAGGCGAACAGCAGCTTGGCACCGTGCTTGATGATGCCGCCCAATTCCTGCGCGGTGCCGGGCAGGAAGCCGGGCACGTCGACAAAGGTCAGGATGGGAATGTCGAACGCATCGCAGAACCGCACGAAGCGCGCGGCCTTCTTGGACGAGTTGATATCGAGCACGCCGGCCAGCACCAGCGGCTGGTTGGCCACCACGCCCACGGTGCGGCCTTCGATCCGGCCGAAGCCGCACAGGATATTGGCCGCGTGGCCCGGCTGGATTTCAAAGAAATCGCCCTCATCCAGCACTTTGGTGATCACCTCGTGCATGTCGTAGGGCTGGGTGGGCGAAGCCGGGATCAGCGTGTCGAGGCTTTCCTCCAGGCGGTCCCACGGGTCGGACGTGGGCCGCTCGGGCACGCCGGTGCGGTTGGTGAGCGGCAGGTAATCGAAGAATTCGCGCGCCGTCAGCAGCGCTTCGATATCGTTTTCCAACGCCAGATCGGCGACCGAGGTCTTGGTCGAATGCGTGATCGCGCCGCCCAGTTCCTCTTGCGTGACGATCTCGTTGGTCACCGTCTTGACCACGTCGGGGCCGGTGACGAACATGTAGCTGGAATCCTTCACCATGAAGATGAAGTCGGTCATCGCCGGGGAATAGACGGCGCCGCCCGCGCACGGCCCCATGATCAGCGAGAGCTGCGGCACCACGCCTGAGGCCAGCACGTTGCGCTGGAAAATCTCGGCATAGCCGCCGAGCGAGGCGACACCTTCCTGAATGCGCGCGCCGCCCGAATCGTTGATGCCGATCACCGGCGCGCCCACTTTCAGCGCCATGTCCATGATCTTGCAAATCTTCATCGCGTGGCGTTCGGACACCGCGCCACCGAACACGGTAAAGTCCTGCGAAAACACGAAGACCAGGCGGCCATTGATGGTGCCCGATCCGGTCACCACGCCATCGCCGGGAATGGTGTTTTCTGGCATGCCGAAATCGACGCAGTTGTGCTCCACATAGGCGTCGATCTCTTCGAAGCTGTCTTCGTCGAGCAGGATGTCGAGCCGCTCGCGCGCGGTCAGCTTGCCCTTGGCGTGCTGGGCATCGATCCGGCGCTGGCCGCCACCCAGGCGCGCGGCGGCGCGGCGGCGTTCCATCTCGGCAATGTTGGCTGACATGGCATCTCTCGCTTTGCAAGTTTGCAGAATTGGCTCCGCGATGCCGTAGGGCGGCGGCGCTGTCCAATGTTAATCTGTAAAGTTGCGAAGCGATACTTTGCAAAGCGCGGGCTGCGTGATAGCCCGCATGGCACCATGGCACGCCGTCCTCTCTTTGCCGGGCAACCCTTGCGCGCGCTGCGCCAGCGCCGCGCCCTGCGCCAGGCCGATATGGCCGGCATGCTCGGCATCAGCGCGTCCTATCTCTCGCAACTGGAAAACGACGAGCGGCCGCTGACGCCCGCGCTGACCGACACGCTGATGGCAACGTTCCCGGTCGATTGGGCAGACCTTGCACCGCCCGCGGCCGATGACCTGGCCGAGGCACTGCGCGGGGCGCTGGCCGATCCGCATCTCTCTGCCAGCCCGCCGGGCGAACAGATCGAGCGGCTGGCCCGGCAGTTTCCCGATCTGGCGCGGCAGGTGGTGCAGTTGCACGGGCTCTATACGCAAACCCGCCAGAGGCTCGACATGATGGACGAGACCATCGGCGCGAGCCTGGCCGCGGGCGGGCGCCTGCCGTGGGAGGAAGTGCGCGACTGGTTCCACCATGCCGGCAACTATGTCGATGCGCTCGATCGCGGGGCCGAAGACCTGGCGGCGCGGATCGGGCAGGGCGAGCCGTCGCCCGATATTGCCCAGATGCAGGCCTGGCTGGCGGGCGAAGGGGTGAGCGTGGTGTGGCGTGGCGGCGGCCCGGTGCGGCGCTATGATGCGCCGCGCCGCACGCTCACGCTCGATTCCACCCAGCCGCTCGAATCCAGCCGGTTCCAGCTTGCTTATCAGGTCTGCGCCATCGCGCTGGCCGATGCGATCGCGCAGATCGTGGCGCATGCGCCCCTGCGCAGCGAAGCGGCGCGGCACCTTTTGGCGGTGGGCCTGGGCAACTATGCCGCAGGCGCGCTGACCATGCCCTACACCGCCTTTGCCCAGGCGGCGCGGGCGCTGCGCCATGATGTCGATCGGCTGCGCCAGCCGTTCCACACCAGTTTCGAGCAGGTGTGCCACCGCCTGTCCACGCTGCAACGCCCGCAGGCGCGCGGCATTCCGGTGTTTTTCTGCCGGGTGGACATGGCCGGCAACGTGACCAAGCGCCATTCCGCCACGCGGCTGCAGTTCGGCCGCTATGGTGGGGCCTGCCCCTTGTGGATCGTGCACGAGGCGGTGGCCATTCCCGATCGCATTCACGTGCAACTGGCCGAAATGCCCGACGGCGTGCGCTATGTCTCGATCGCCAAGGGCCTGGTGAAGCCATCGGGTTCCTATTACCGCCCGTCGCGCCGCTATGCCGTGGCGCTGGGCTGTGAAGCGGCGCTGGCCAGCGAGTTCGTCTATGCCGACGGGCTCAACCTGGCGAGCGACGAGGCGGTGGCGCGGATCGGTGCATCGTGCCGCACTTGCCCGCGCGATACCTGCGACCAGCGGGCATTTCCGCCCAGCGACCGGGCCATTGCCGTCGATCCGGCGCAGCGCGATCGCGTGCCCTACCGCATCGTCACGGGTTAGGCGGCGTGGCGAATCGGTCGTTTCCTGGCCTGGGTTGACGCCATGCCCGGCGGGCCGGTTGGTCACATTAGGGTCGATTAATTTTCGTTACCGTGACAAAACCTCGCAAAACCGGGGGGTTTCTGGCATGTGGCGGGGCATGCGAAGGTATTTGTTAACCATTGTCTGCAAGACCTCTAGAGAGATTACTAAGGGGTTTGGGCTATGCGGGCAGATGCAAAGGTCTTGTTGGATCGGTTGGGGAAAAGCGATTTTCGCTATCGCGAATTCGTCGACCGCTTCGCCGATCTGGAAAGCTGGCCGATCTTCGAGGCGCTGCTCAAGGACCCGCGCATCATGCCGCAGGACGATGCTTCGGCCATCGCGGCGGCCATGCCCGGTGACAGCGCCCGCCTGCCCGCGCCCCGCGCCCAGGCTCGTCCCGAGATCCGCCCTGAAGCTCGTGCCGAAGCCCGCCCCGAACAAGCCCCGGTGGCCGCTGCGATGACGCCAGCTGAGCGTGTTGCCGAGCCTGTGGCCGCCCCGGTGGCGATTGCCCCATCCGATCCCGTGCCGCTGCCGACCAAGCCTGCCGCCACGCCCAGCCTGTTTGGCCGCTATGGCCGCCCCGATCGCGCCCAGAACATCCGCTCGCTGCTGCAGCGCCTGTCCGATGCGGTCGAAGGGGGAGACGCCTGATGGCCCTGATCCTGTTCCACAGCCCGCGCGGCGGCACTGGCACGTCGTTCCTGGCGGCCACCACCGCGATCGCCCTGTCGCGCGCCGGGCACGATGTCACCGCGCTCGATCTGGCGCAGAGCGGCACGCTGCAGTTGCACTTCGGGATCGGCCCGGGTGAAGCGCTGCCCCCGCTCGATGCCCCGGCCGAGGATACGGCCAGCGCATCGGTTCAGGGTGTGGCGCTGCGCAGCGCGGCGGCCCTGGCCCGCCAGCCCGATTTTGCCGAAGCGCTTGCCAAGGGCGAGATCGGCTTTGGCGGCGAGCAGTTGTTCGTGGCCGACATTTCCAGCGCCGATCGCCACTTGCGCGATCTGCTGCTGCCCTATGCCGTGCTGGAAATCTGCCCGCTGACGGCGACCGCCGAATGCCTGATGATGCTCCCGGCGGTCAACGATACCGGTCTGGCCAAGACCCGCTTCGTGATGAGCATGGTGGAAGACACCCGCCGCTTTGCCCGCCATTCGGTGGGCTTCCTGCGCGAACTGCTGGGCGATCGCCTGCTCGGCCAGGTGCGCCGCGACGAGGCCGTGATCGAGGCCGGCGCCATGCTGCAGCCGCTGGGCCGCTATGCCCCGCACAGCGCAGCCCTGGCCGATACCATCGCGCTGGGCGAATGCGTGGCCGAACTGATTGCCGAAATCCTGGATGACGAGGGCGCCGACCTGCCCGAAGACGATGCCGCCGCACCCGCTGGCCAGACCGGAAAGAACCGCGCCGCATGATCGCCTTGTTCCGCAATCCCGCAAACCTCCTGCGGCTGGGCACGTTCGTCCTGCTGGCGCTGACCGCGCTGGTGGTGATCGGCGTGCCGCTTGATCTCAAGCAGCAGTGGATGCTGGCTGGCGGAACGATCGTGGGCATGATGGCGCTGTCGCGCTGGAAATCGCGCAAGGGTTCGCTGGCGATCGGCATCCTCGCGATCATTACCTCTACCCGCTATATCTTCTGGCGCACCACGCAGACGCTCTCTTTCGGCACGCCGCTGGAATTCCTGTTCGGCACCGGGCTTTACCTGGCCGAACTCTATGCCTGGGTGCTGCTGATCCTGGGTTTTCTGCAGACCACCTGGCCGCTGGAGCGCCCGGTTGCGGAAATCGAGGGCGAGCCCGACACCTGGCCGACGGTGGACGTCTATGTCCCCACCTATAACGAGAGCCTGGATATCGTGCGCAACACCGTGTTCGCCGCGATGGACATGGATTACCCGCACGACCGCTTCAACGTCTATATCCTGGACGACGGCCGCCGCCCGGAATTCCGCGCCTTTGCCCGCGAGGCCGGCTGCGGCTACATCACGCGCGACAACAACCTGCACGCCAAGGCGGGCAATCTCAACGCGGCGATGAAGAAGACCGAGGGCGAACTGATCGCGATCTTCGATTGCGACCACGTGCCCACGCGCGCCTTCCTGCAGCTGACCGTGGCCTATTTTCAGAAGGAGCGGAAGCTGGCGCTGATGCAGACGCCGCACTTCTTCTATTCGCCCGATCCGGTGCAGCGCAACCTGGCCACGGCCAAGCACATGCCGGGCGAAGGCGATCTGTTCTATGGCCCGGTGCAGGGCGGCAACGACCTGTGGAACGCCACGTTCTTCTGCGGCAGCTGCGCGGTGATCCGCCGCGAGGCGCTGATGGAAACCAACGGCTTTGCCGGCGAAACGGTGACCGAAGACGCGCACACCGCCTTGAAGCTGCAGCGCACCGGCTGGTCCACCGCCTATATCAGCGCGCGCCTTTCGGCGGGCCTCGCCACCGAGCGCCTGGTGCTGCACATCGGCCAGCGCATCCGCTGGGCACGCGGGATGACGCAGATCCTGCGCATCGAAAACCCGCTGCTTGGCCCCGGCCTCAAGTGGCAGCAGCGCCTGTGCTATCTCAATGCGATGCTGCACTTCCAGTTTCCGCTGCCGCGCATCTGCTTCCTGACCAGCCCGCTCGCCTACCTGATCTTTGGCCAGAACATCATCGCCGCGTCGGCCTCGCTGATCTTTGCCTATGCCGCGCCGCACCTGTTCTGCTCGCAGGTCACTTCGGAACGCTCGCAGGCCGGCGAACGCCGCCCGTTCTGGGGCGAGGTCTATGAAACGATCCTGGCCTTCCACCTGGTAGCGCCCACGGTGATGACCTGGTTCAACCCGCGCAAGGGCAAGTTCAACGTGACCGACAAGGGCGACCTGCTCGATCGCACGTTCTTCGACTGGGCCATCGTCAAGCCGCACATGATCTGCATGGCCACGATCGTGTTCGGCATCCTGCTGGCGATCGGCAAGCGCGTTTTCTTCCAGCACCTGTTCAACGTGCAGCTCGATACCCTGGCGCTCAACGTCGCCTGGGCCACCTTCAGCCTGATCATCCTGACCGCTGCCGTGTCGGTGGCGCGCGAAACCCGGCAGGCCCGCCAGACCATCCGCGTAACTGCCGAACTGCCTGTGGCTGTTCACTTTTCCTCGGGCCATGTGGTTGATGGCACCACGATCGACATCTCGATGGGTGGGGCCGCGATCGAACTGCCGCCCGAACTGCCGGTGGGCGATGCCACGGTGACCGATATCGTCCTGGCGATGGGCGATGATCGCCTGGCCGTGCCGGTGGAAACCGTGCGCCGCACGCGTGGCCGTGCATTTGTCCGCTATCAGCCGCTTGACACACTGGGCCAGCGTAGGCTTGTTCGTGCCGTTATGGGACGGGCGGACGCCTGGCAGCGCGCCGCGCCGCCAGAGATTGTGCCTGGCTTGCGTTCGCTGAGGGATATTCTGGTGGTCGATGGCTTGACGATCAAGCGCCTGCTCTTGCTCAATCGTGCCGAACGCAAGGCCGCCAAGGAAGAGCAGCGCCGTCTTGCCGAAGCGGCCAAGCTGGCGCGCGCGGCCGAGGAAAAGGCCAAGGCCGATGCCAAGCTGGCCGAAGGGCAGGGCAAGCGCAAGAAGCGCGCCAGCCTGGCTGCTGCCGCCGCGATGCTCCTGGCCATGCCGCTGGTCGGCACGCTGCTGGCCCCGCAGCAGGCCCAGGCCGCCACGGCGCCGGCCGGCGCTGCGCCCGCCGCTGCCGCCTCGGGCGGCGGCGTTTCGCGTGAACGGCTGACGCTCAAGGACCTGCGCATCAAGAACGCCGTGCGGCTCCAGGGCACGCGCGGCGAAATCTCCATTCCGTTCGGCGTGCGCAAGAACCAGGTGGTGACCGATGCGTCGATCACCCTGCAACTGGCCTGGTCGCCGGCGATGCTGGGCGATCTCTCGCAGCTGGTCGTGCTGGTGAACGGCGAAGTGGTGCAGACCGTGCCGCTGCGCCCGCAGGATTCTGGCGGCCAGGTGCTGACCCTGCCGATCAACCCGGCGCTGTTCCTGCCCGGTGACAACCAGTTGAACCTGCGCCTGATCGGGCACTATGCCCGCGATTGCGAAGATCCATTCAATTCGGTGCTCTGGGCCAATGTCAGCAACACGCGCTCGTGGCTGGACCTGACCACCCAGGCCCTGCCCAACGTGCCCGACCTGTCGCACCTGCCCGGGCCGTTTTTCGATCGTGCGCTCAACACCACGCTCAAGATGCCGTTCGTGTTCGCCGGCCAGCCCCACAAGGGTGAGCTTGAGGCCTCTGCTGCCATGGCCGGCTGGCTCGGTTCGATGGCCAGCTATCGCGGATTCTCGTTCCAGCCACTCTTTGGGCAGATGCCCATGGGCAACGCGATCGCCTTCCTCAAATCGGGGCAGAGCCTGCCCGGTCTCAACATGACGGTCAGCGGCCCTTCGGCCGCCGTCGTGCGTAACCCGCGCGATCCCTATGGCACCGTGCTGGTGATCATGGGGCGTGACGATGGCGAACTGCGCCTGGCGGCTGCTGCGGTCTCGTCGGGCCGCGGCGTGTTTGGCGGGGCGCGGATGAATTTCGATGGCGCCCGCGTACCCAGCTATCCGCGCTATGGTGCGCCGCGCTGGATCACCACCGATCACGCCGTCAAGCTGGGCGAGATCATGGAGCCCTATGCGCTCCAGGGCATGGGCCTGCCGCCGGGCCCGCTGACGGCACGTTTTCGCGTCGCGCCAGACCTGTTCTTCTGGCCGCGCCAGGGCGGCACGCTCAACCTCATCTATCGCTATCCGCTGGCCAAGTGGATGGATCGCAAGGCCTCGCGCCTTGATATCTCGATCAACAGCCAGTTCCTCAAGACCCTGCCGCTGGCCGGCAGCTGGTGGAGCGACTGGTTCGGATCGAAGGGCGCCAACAGCTTTGACGGTTCGGCCAGCCTTACCCTGCCGCGCTACAACCTGTTCGGGCAGAACGATCTGGTTTTCGATTACAACCTGATCCTGGCCGACAAGCAGAAGTGCACCGGCACGCTGCCTGATAATGTGCGCGTGGCGGTCGATCCGGCCTCGACCATCGATCTCAGCCACGCCTATCACGCGCTGGAAATGCCTGACCTCGCCACATTCGCGGGCGCGGGCTATCCCTTCACGATTCGCCCTGACCTGGGCGAAACCACCGTGCTGATGAGCCGCAATCCCACGCCGGCCTCGGTTCAGGCGTTCCTCAACCTGATGGGCCGGTTTGGTGACAGCACCGGGATTGCGCCCACCGGAGTGACCGTGGCCGATGGCGTCGATCCCGATCGGCTGTCGAGCCAGGATATCCTGGTGATCGGCAGCTCGGCGATCGCCGGGGCTGGCCAGGTCTTTGCCAATGCGCCGCTGCATTGGGACGGGCACGGGCTGAAAGTGGCTGAAAAAAGCCCCCTGCAATATGTTTCCGCGCTGTTTTCCGATCGTGGCCTCACCAACGAGGCCGATGTCGAGCCGATGATCCACGCTGCGCGCGGGTTTGCCGGTATTGTCAGCTTCCAGTCTCCCTATGCGTCGGATCGCACGGTGGTGGCGCTGGTGGCCGATGATGCGGCCGATCTGCCCCCGCTGGTCGATGGCATGGCCGATTCCAAGATCAACGCCCAGATCCAGGGTGACCTGTCGGTTGCCACGGGCGATGGCATGTCGAGCTTTGCCATCGGGTCCACCTATTGGGTCGGCAGCCTGCCGATCTGGATGAAGGTGGCCTTCTGGTTCAGCCAACGCCCCTTGCTCATGGCGTTCGGCACGCTCATTCTGGCATTGGGGCTCACTGGCCCAGCTTACGCCTATTTCCGCCGCCAGGCTCGTCTGCGTCTGGGTGCAAAGGATGAATGAGATGTCCGCCCCGCTGCCTTCTTCCCGTGCTGCTGTTGCCATCCTGCTGGCCTCGAGTGCCTCGCTGGCCTTGCCCCAGGTGGCATTCGCCGATGTGCCCGGGGTAAAGGCCCTGATTGCACAGGGGCTCTATTGGAAGGGCAAGGGGCGCCAGGATCTGGCGGATCAGGCGCTGCGCCGCGCGCTGGCGCTTGATCCCGGCAATGTCGAGGCGCGCCGCGCTCTGGCCGGGGGTGGAGCGCCCGCCGCTGCACCCAAGGCGCAACCTGCCAAGCAGCCCGCAGCCAAGCCCGCCCCGCGCCCGACCGTGGCGCGGGCCGCGCCGCGTCCGCAGCCGCGCCCGGCCGAGCGCGTGGCGGAAAAGGCACCGCCGCCTGCGGCCAACCCGCGCCAGCGCGCCGCCGACAATGCCGGCAAGCAGCGCATGGCTGGGTTCGATGCACTGGATGACAACAACCTGGATGCGGCCGCCAGCCGTTTCCAGAAGGCGCTGGGCGTCAACCGCAACGATGGCGATGCGCTGGGTGGCCTGGGCATCGTGCGCCTGCGCCAAAGCCGCTTTGCCGAAGCGCGCGATCTGTTGGAACAGGCCTCGCGCCAGCCCAATCCGGGCCGCTGGGCCGAGGCACTGTCTGCTGCGCGGTTCTATGCCGGCATGGATGAGGCGCGCAATCTTCTCGCGCGCGGCCAGACCGACCAGGCGCAGGCTGCGGCCGAGGCGCTGGTGCGCTCTGGCTTTGGCCAGCCGGGGCCGGCGCTCGAACTGCTCGCCGATATCTATGAACGCCAGGGCCGCTATGCCGACGCGGCCGATTTCTATCGCCAGGCCGGCGAGGTGAGCGGCACGCAGACCGACCAGCGCCTGCAGAGCCGCGCCGCGCGTGGCCGCGCGCTGGCCGCCGTGGCGCGTGGCGACGACGTGACGGCCGAGCAGGAATTCCAGGGCGGGCTGATGCTCGACCAGAGCGATCCGTGGATCCGCTATGAATTCGCGCGCTTCCTGATCCGCCACGGCCGCAGCGTCGAAGCCGAATCGCTGATCAACACGCTGACCCAGTCAGGTGATCCCGATGCGCTTTATGCCGCCGCGCTGATCGATTCCGATCTGGGCCGCCATGCTGCCGCCGAATCGCTGATCGATCGCATTCCCGAAACCCAGCGCACCCCGGCGATGCGCAACTTTGCCCTGGGGGTGAAGACCGACAGCGCGATCGAGCGGGCCAAGGCCATGGCCGCCGGCGGCCAGCGCGAGCAGGCCGTAGCAGCGCTGCGTCAACTGGGTGCGATCAAGACTCTGCCGGCCGCACGCCGTGCCGCGATTGCCAGCGCGCTTTATGACTTGGGCGATGGCGTGGGCGCCGGGCAATATGCCCAGGCGGCGATGAGCGGCGATATCGCCGATCTCGATGGCTATGACGCGGTGGTGCGCGTGCTGGCCAAGACCGGCCGCGATGATCTGGCCCGTGCGGCCCTGCAAAAGGCGGCGGCGCTGGGCAATACTTCGCCCGAAGGCCAGCGCACGCTGGCGCGCATGTCGGCCGGGCTGGCAGTGGGCCAGGCCGATCGCCTGCGCCTCAACGGCCAGTTTGCCCAGGCGTTTGACGTGCTGCGCGGCGCCTGGGGCGCGGCGCCTGACAACTTGGAAATCATGGCTGCGCTGGCCCGGCTCTATCAATCGGGCGGCATGGCCGCGCGTGCGGCGCAGACCTTCCAGATCGTGCTGACGCGTGACGGGCGCAACCGCGATGCCCTGCTCGGCCTGGCGCAGACCGCCCAGGCCGCCGGCGACAAGGAGCTGTCGCAAAGTGCAGCCAACCGCGCGCTGCAGGCCTTCCCGCAGGATTACCAGGTGCGCATGACCTTGGCCCAGGTGGCCCAGGCGCGCGGTGATCGCAGCGCTGCGGTGCGCCTGCTCAAGGAAGCGCGCGCGCTCTATTCGCGGCAAAGCGGCAGCAATGGCATCGATGCCTTTGGCGGCAATCCCTTTGCCGCCGATCCGATGGGCGTGGGCACGGGCAATCCGTTCCGCGATCAGCCGGCGATGCAGGCCCAGCCGCAGATCAACCCCTTTGCGCTGGGCAGCGGCACGCGCCTGCCCAGCGCGCAGATGGTGCCGATGAACAACGGCTTCGGCGCGCCCCCGGCCTATGCCGCACCCGCCAGCTATGCTGCGCCATCCTATGGCAACGCCCCGGCCTATGCCACGCCGGTGGCGCAGACGAGGGGCTCGGTCATGGACGGTGCTGGTGGCGGTTATGCCACGCCGGCCGCCCAGAATTCCTATCAAGCCCAGAATTCCTATCCGGTCCAGAACACCTATCCGTCGCAACCGGCCTATCCGGCGCAGGGCAGCTATGGTGCGCTGCCCAGCCCGGCGTTTGGCGGGCAGGGCTTTGGCACGGCGCCCGCGCCTGTCGGTTCCTCGCCGTTTGGCGATGCGGCAGCGCCCTTGGCGGCTGGCGGCCCGGTCGATCCGGTCATGGCCAAGATCTCGGGCGATATCGCTTCGCTCACCCGCGAAAGCGGGCCGCGGGTCGACCTTGGCACCTCGTATCGCGAGCGCAAGGGTGAGACCGGGCTTTCGCAATTGAGCGACCTGCGCGGCTCTGCCGAGATTTCCACCGGGCTTGCCGGTGGCCGCGTGCATGCCCGCGCCGAAGCGGTGGTGCTCGATTCCGGCCGACCGACCGGATCGGGCCTGGCGCGCTTTGGCACCAATGCCACGATCGAGGCGCAGGCCATCGTCGCGCAGAAAGCCTCTGCCCTGGTCCAGGCCGATACCCAGCACCGTTCGGGTGTGGGGCTGAGCGTGGGCTATGACAGCAGCGTGGTCCATGCCGATGTCGGCACGACGCCGCTGGGCATGGGCAAGACGCAGGTCTCGTTCCACGCCGGGGTGACGCCGGGCCTGGGCAACGGCGTGCAGGCGCAGGCCTGGGTGGAACGCCGCCCGGTAACCGACAGCGTGATCGCCTATGCCGGCACGCGCGATCCGGTCACGGGGCAGACCTGGGGCCATGTCATGCGGCTGGGCGGCGGCGCCGGACTGTCGGTCGATCGCAACGGCAGCGGCGCCTACGGCACGGTTGCCTACAACCGCTACAACGGCATCAACGTGCGCAAGAACCACGGCGTGGAAGCCAACGTGGGCGGCTATCTGCGGGTCTATCGCACCGAGCATTCGTCGCTGACCAGCGGGATCAACGTCAACTATCAGTCGTACGACAACCCGCAGAACTACTTCACCTATGGCCACGGCGGCTATTTCAGCCCGCAAAGCTTCCTCTCGGTCAGCTTTCCGGTGCGCTATGCCCTGGACAAGGACCAGTTGGCCGTGCGTGCCGCGGTCACCCCTGGCTATCAGAGCTATAACCAGAAAGACGCCGCGCTCTATCCGACCAACGATCCGTTGCAGGCCCAGCTCAACGCGCTCAAGGCCCAGGATAGCGACGTGCGCGCGCGGTATGACAGCCTCAGCAAGACCGGCTTCGCGCTCTCGGCCGAAGGATCGGTCTATTACCAGATCAGCCCGTCGACCCGCATCGGGGGCGAGGCCAGTTACAATACCTTTGGCAGCTATGACGAGCTTCGCTCGACCATCGGCATCCGCCAGAGTTTGGGAGCGACCAAATAATGTTTGAGGACCCGAAGACACCGCGCGTGTCCAGCGCGTTCCGAGCTTCGCCACCGGCCGGTGCCAGCTTTCTGGTGGCCATGATCGCGCGCGAGCTGTCGAGCGCGGCGACCGAAGAGCAGAGCCATGGCTTCTATGCCGCGGTGGGCAAGCGGATCGCCGCGGTGGTGCCGCTCGATGACGTGGAAGACCTGGGCACGATGACCACGCGCATCAATGCGCTGTGGGCCACGCTGGGCTGGGGCAGCGCCGTGGTGACGGTGGAAGACAGCGCCATCGTGGTGCGCCAGGACGGCCTCTATCCCGAAACCGAGGCCGAGATCGCCGAGCCGTGGAAAGCACTGCTGCCGCCCTTGATGGAGGGCACCTATGATACTTGGTTCCGCATGATGGGCAGCAGCATTGCCCTGACGACCACGGCCGAATGGAAGGGACATACGCTTGCAATCAGACATGGCCGCTGATCGGATGAAGCGCCCGGCCGGCGCCGGGCAGAATGAAGGAATTGATCGGCGCGGGTTCGGGTTCGGGTTGCTGGTGGCACTGACCGCCGCCTGCGCCCCGGGGCGACAGAGCAAGGCCATGGCCAGCAACGGCGATTGGGAAACGTTCAAGGCCCGCTTTCTCGATCCCTCGGGCCGGATCGTCGATCCGCAGAACGGCGGGATCAGCCACAGCGAAGGGCAAAGCTATGGCTTGGTCCTGGCCCTGGAGGCCGGCGACCGTGCCACGTTCGAGCTGATCGCGGACTGGACCAACGACAACCTGCTGCGCAGCGACGTGGCCCTGCACGCGTGGCGGTACGATCCGTCAAATCCTGACCACGTGCCCGATCGCAACAACGCGGCCGATGGCGATATCATGATCGCCTGGGCGTTGCAGCGCGCCGGGCAGCGCTGGGGCGTGGGGGAATGGCGCACGCGCTCTGCCGCGATCCGCGCCGCCATCCGCCAGCGCCTGGTCGTCGACCGCTTTGGCATGAAGCTGCTGTTGCCCGGACTGGAAGGCTTCCAGGCCAATGGGCGCGTCATCGTCAATCCATCCTATTTCATCTGGCCTGCCTTCACGAGCTTTGCCGAATGGGATGGGCCGGGCGTGTGGCAGGCGCTGGCCGATGATGCCACGGCGATCGTGTCGCAGGCGCGCTTTGGCCAATATGGCCTGCCAGCCGACTGGGTGGAGGTGGCCGGCCCGGGCCGCTTTGCCCCGGCCCCCGGCCACGATCCGCGCTTTGGCTTTGACGCCATCCGCGTGCCGCTGTTCGCGCTTGCCGGCCATCGCGCCAGCCTGGTCCAGCCGGTGGCCAATTTCTGGCGGCAATGCCTGGCGCAGGGGCAGCCGATCCCGGCGTGGATCGATCTCAATACCGGGGAGCGCGCCTCGTTTGCCGTGTCGAACGGCGGCGCGGCAATCGCCAGCAAGCTGATCGGCACGCGCCCGCCGCTGGGCCTGGCACCGGAATACTTTGGCGCGGCGCTGCAGATGCTGGTGGGCGCGCTGACCTGAACCAGGCGGCCTTGGGGGCTGGCCTGGCCGCCCCCACCCTGGTTTGCCAGAACATGGTTTGCCCGAACGTGGTTTCCAGGGGCCCAAGCAACCCACCGAAACAAACGCGGATGGGCTTGCCAACCACGCCGCGCACGCCCACTTTGCGGCAAATGACCGAAGAAGAAATCAACAACCAGCTCGTCAATCGTAAGTTCTACAAGGCCGAGCAGGAAGCCGGGTTCGCGCAAAGCCACCCCAAGACCACCCCCCAGCAGCAGGACCCGGCCTATCGCCTCGCGTTTGGCGATACCGACTTCCTGTTGCGCGAGGAACTGCGCCCGGTGCGCTTTCAGCTGGAACTGCTCAAGGCAGAAATGCTGCTGGAAGAGGCCGATATCGGCTCTACCCTGGTGATCTACGGCTCAGCCCGCATTCCCGCGCCCGAAGCGGTCGATGCCGCGCTGGCGACGGCCACCACGCCCGAACGCAAGGCCGTGGTCGAGCGGCTGGCCAGCAAGGCCAAGTATTATGAAGAGGCGCGCAAGCTGGCGCGCTATGCCTCCACCTGCGGCGTCGTGGAAGAAGGCAAGCGCCAGTTCGTGGTCTGCTCGGGCGGGGGCCCGTCGATCATGGAAGCGGCCAACCGCGGCGCGGTGGACGTGGGCGCGGATTCGATCGGCCTCAACATCGTGCTGCCGCACGAACAGGCGCCCAATCCCTACGTGACGCCACACCTGTCTTTCCAGTTCCACTATTTCGCGCTGCGCAAGATGCACTTCCTGATGCGTGCGCGCGCCGTGGCGGTGTTCCCCGGCGGCTTTGGCACGTTCGATGAATTTTTCGAACTGCTTACCCTCATCCAGACCGGCAAGATGAAGCCGATTCCGGTGCTGCTGTTCGGGGCGGATTACTGGAACAAGGTGATCAACTTCCGCGCCATTGCCGAGGAAGGCGTGATCAACTTCGAGGATCTCGACCTGTTCAAGCCGGTGGAAACCGCCGAGGAAGCCTGGAACGAGATCGTCAAGTTCTACGACCTCGACTGCGGTTGCGAGTAACCTAAACCCGCACCGCGTGATGGCCCATCGGGCCGTGCCCGGCGCCAAGCCCGGGCGCGGCCAGCAGCGCCGCGCGGACAAAGGCGCGGGCGCGGTCCACCGCCTGTTCCAGGCTGGCCCCGCGCCCCAGTTCGGTGGCGATCGCGCTCGACAGAGTGCAGCCCGTGCCGTGGCTGTGGCGCGTGGCAATGCGCGGCGCTTGCCACAGGCGCGGCGGCTGGCCGGGAATGACCAGGCGGTCTTCCACCACTGGCCCATCGGCATCGCCGCCCTTGGCGAGATAGGCGATGCCCCGCGCCGCCATGGCGGCGTCACCGCCCAGCGCGGCCAGTTCCGGCACGTTGGGCGTGGTGAGCGTGGCGAGCGCCATCAGGCGTTCGAATGCGGCGATCGTGGCGGCATCGGCCAGTGCCGCCCCGCTGGTGGCGATCATCACCGGATCGAACACCACCGGCACGCCCAGTCCTTCCAGCCGATCGGCCACTACTGCGGCAATTTGCGGCGATCCGAGCATGCCGATCTTGACCGCGTCCACGCCGATATCGCTGGCGCAGGCATCGATCTGCGCGGCGACCATCTCCGGCGTGGTCGCGGCCACGGCAGTGACGCCCAGTGTGTTCTGCGCGGTCAGCGCGCAGATCGCCGTCATGGCAAAGCCACCGAGCATGGTAATGGTCTTGATATCGGCCTGGATGCCGGCGCCGCCGCCGGAATCCGAACCGGCGATGGACAGGATGCGCGGGGGCGGGCTGGTCATCGCGGGTCTTTCACGCAAACAGGAACAGGACGGCCACCACCGTCATCGCCACGGTGGCCAGCCAGCCCACGGCCGCCAGCCGGCGCGAGATGACCAGGTGACCCATGGCGCGCGGATTGCGGGCGATCAGCATCGTCACCACCATCAGCGGCGGGGCGAGCAAGCCATTGATCACCGCCGTCCAATAGAGCGCCCGCATCGGGTTGATGCCGATGACGTTGATGGCCAGGCCCGCGAACGTGGCCAGCGCGATGGCAATGTAAAAGGCGCGCGCCTCACGCGGGGCGCGGTCGAGCCCTTCGTTCCAGCGCAAGGCCTCGCTCAGCGCATAGGCGGCAGAGCCGGCCAGCACCGGCACCGCCAGCAGCCCGGTGCCGATGATGCCCAGCGCGAACAGTGCAAAGGCCAGATCGCCGGCAAACGGCCGAAGCGCCATGGCCGCCTGATCGGCCGAGGTAATGTCGGTAATGCCATGGGCGTTGAGCGTGGCGGCGGTCGCCACGATGATGGCCAGCGCGGTAACGTTGGAAAAGCCCATGCCGAGCAGCGTATCGGCGCGAATACGCCGCAATTCCGGCTTGGCGCGGCGCGGGGCATCGTGCAGCGGCCGCGCCTGGCGGCGGCGCAATTCTTCCACCTCTTGCCCGGCCTGCCAGAAAAACAGGTAGGGGCTGATCGTGGTGCCCAACAGCGCCACCAGGCCCGACAGGAACGCATGGTCAAGCTGCACTGTGGGCACGACCACGTGATAGAGCGCGTCACCCCAGTCCATCGGGGTGACGATCAGCACTGCGATATAGGCAAACAGCGACAGCGTGGTCCATTTGAGCCAGCCGGCATAGCGGGCATAGGGCACGAACACTTCGGCCAGCACGCTGATCACGGCAAAGCCGAGGGTATAGAGCGGCAGCGGCCCGGGCAGCAGCAGGTGTAGCGCCGCAGCCATCGCGCCAAGGTCTGCCCCCAGGTTGATGACGTTGGCCACTACCAGCAGGCAGATCACGCCCGGCAGCAGCCAGCGCGGGTAGTGGCGCCGCACGTTGTCGGCAATGCCGCGCCCGGTGGTGGCGCCGATCCGCGCGCAGATTTCCTGGATTGCGGCCATCAGCGGATAGCTGAACAGCATGGTCCAGGTCAGCGTGTGGCCAAACTGCGCGCCTACCTGGCTATAGGTGCCGATGCCGCTGGGATCGTCATCGGCCGCGCCGGTGATCAGGCCAGGGCCCAACGAGGCCATCAGCGACTTGGCCGGGGCATCCGGTTCTGGCGGCACAGTCATGCGTGGCGGCGTTCAGGCAGTGGGGGCGGTGATGGCGTCAAGCACACGGGCCTCGATCTCTTCACGCGGCAGGCCGGGGGGAATGGTTTCGCCAATGACATAGCGAATGGTGCCGCGTCGCTTCCACACGCGGTGATACAGGGCGCCGCTATGCACCGCCACCGGAACCACCGGTAGTGACAACAACTTGTATATCCCGGCAAAACCCGATTGCAGCGGATAGCGTTGCCCCACCGGCACACGCGTGCCTTCGGGAAAGATTACCAGCGGCCGCCCTTCGGCCAGGCGGGCACGGGCATGGGTCAGCATGGCACGCAGCGTCTTGGCGCCGGCTTCACGCTCCACCCCGATCAGGCCATAGGCCCAGCCGGCGCGGCCCCACACGGGAATGCGCATCAGCTCGATCTTGGCAAAGATGCAGGGGCGGTGCAGCACTTGCGGCAGGTCGATCGCCTCGAAAAAGCTTTCATGGCGCAGGGCATAGAACACGCCTTCCTGCGGCGGCGTGCCCACCACTTCCACACGGATGCCCAGCACATGGCGCACCAGCGCGCGGTGCACGCCGGTCCACGCCTGAACCATGGCAAAGACGCCGCGCGGCGCCACGATCAGCACGACCGCCAGAACCAGCAGCAGCAGCACGGTAAAGCCATAGAACACGGCATAGAACACCAGGCTGCGCACGATTTCGGCAAGTGTAGGGGAACGGTCTTCCACGGCGCTTGTCACCATCCTGCCAGCCACGCCACCATGCGGGCCAGCAGCTTGTTGTATTCCAGGAACAGGATCTTGAGGCTGGGGCGCGAGGGCACGGCATCGCGCACGATCACCAGGCCCTTGGGCGCCACGACCCACAGATCGAACGTGGCGCGGCGCATGTGCCAGTCGGTGGTGACCAGGCGCACCGAATGGATCTTGTGCCGGGCGATCCAGGCGGCGGCCTCGTGCGCGTTGGAGCGGGTATCGACCGAATCAAAGCCCAGCGTGATGCAGCAATCGAGTCGCGCGGGATCGACCTTGTATTCGGCGGCAAATTCGGCCGGCCGGACCTGGCGATCGACACCGCTGACCAGCAGGGTCTGCGCCTTGCCGGCCTGCAGCATGGCCAAGGCACGAGGAATGCGGCCGCCGCCACCGGTCAGCACCACGATGCCATCGGTGCGCGTGCCATCGGGCGCCGGCTGCGGCAGGAACCACGCAAACCACAGGAAACCCAGCATCCACAGCAGGATCAGCGCCGAACCCAGGCGGCGAAACAGGCCCGGCGGCTTTCTCATGCCCACGGCTTTCGCATGCCGCAGGGCTTTCTCACGATCGTGCGGCGCGTGCCGGCGTGCGGTGTGGTCATGGGCGGGGACTGCTGCATGGCTGGGGCGTTATGGGGGGCAATATGGGGACGGTCACGCGATCATACCATGCGCCGCAAGGCGGCAAGAACGGTAAGTCGGGCTGTCAGCATCACCAGCAGCACGCCGGCGATGGGAATACCGGCCAGCGCGACCCAGTCGGTCCAGGCGAGCGAGCCTTGCGCGACCATGCCCGAACCCAGCGCGGCAAACTGGCGCGCCAGGCCCAGCACGGTAACGACGCCGGCAAGCAGGCCAACCAGGCCGCCCATCGCTGCGTCCGTCGCCATGGAACGCTGGAACACCCGCGCGATCTGCACGTCGGTGGCGCCCAGCATATGGACGATCTCGATCGTTTCGCGATGGGTGCCCAGCGCATTGCGCGACGCCAGCAGCACGGCGGACACCGTGGCAAAGGCGAACAGCGCGATCAGGCCGCCGGCCGCCCATTGCAAGGCACCAATGGCGCGGAACACCGGTGCCAGCCAGCTTGACTGCGCATCGATCCGCGCCGCCGGGGCCGTGGCGGCCAAGGCCTTGCGCAGCAGATCGAGCCGCGCCGGCGTGGCCGTGCCGGCCAAGCGCACGTCGATTAGTGCCGGGATCGGCAGATCGTCCAGATCGTCGCCCGCACGGGTGCCCAGCCAGGGTTCGACCAAGGCATCGAGCTGGTCCTGCGGCACGGCCGTGGCACTGATCACGCCGGGAGCGTGGCGCAGCACCGCCAGCGCCGCATCGGCCTGGCGCTGGCGCTGGGCGGGCGCGGCCGAGACGATCTGCACCGTCACCCCGCCTTCCAGATCGGCGCTGGCCGCCTGCGCGGCATGGCGCAGCGCCAGCGCGCTGGCCGCGGCCACCACGGTCAGCGCGATCATGATCGCGATCACCCACGGCATCGGGCCCGACAGGCGCGCCTCGGGCAGCAGGCGGGATTCGCCTTCGCCACCCAGGGCGCGCAGCGTGCGGGGCAGGGCGCTGGCCAAACGCTTCATGAGGTATGCCGTTTCATGGCAGGCCGCCATCGCCCATCGGGCCATCGCCATTGCCGCCGGTGTCGACCGGACGGCGCGGGGGATAGCGCAGCGCGCCGGTCGGATCGGCCAGCTTGCCCTTGTCCAGCCGCATGATCAGCGAATCGGGCACCTTGCGGATCAGGTGCAGGTCGTGCGTCGCGACCACCACGGTGGTGCCCAGGCGGTTGAGGCTTTCGAACAGGCGCAGCAGCTTGATCGCCATCTCCGGGTCGACGTTGCCGGTCGGCTCGTCGGCCACCAGGATATCGGGACGGGCGATGACGGCGCGGGCGATCGCCACGCGCTGCTGTTCTCCGCCCGAAAGCGTGGCGGGGCGCGCCTGGAACCGGTCGCCCAGCCCGACCCATTCGAGCATGTCGGAAACCGGCTTGGCGATGTCCTTTTCGCTTTGTCCGGCCACGCGCAGCGGCAGGGCCACGTTGTCCCACGCCGAAAGGTGCGGGACCAGGCGGAAATCCTGGAACACCACGCCGATGCGGCGGCGAAAGCCGGGCAGGCGTTCGCGCGGCAGGGTGATGGCATCGGTGCCGAACATGCGGATCAACCCGCGCGAGGGGCGCTGCGCCAGATAGAGCAGCTTGAGCAGGCTGGTCTTGCCCGCGCCGCTGGCGCCGGTGAGAAAGTAGAAGCAGCCGGGATAGAGCGTGAACGAGACATCGGCCAGCACTTCGCGGCCGGCGCCATACCGCAGCCCGACATTGTCGAACTGGACAATCTCGGCGGCGGCTTGGTTCATGGCAGAAAGATCGGGCCCCGTTCGCGTGTTTGGTCGTGCGCCATGCCCGCCTACCATGTCGGCGCGGGGGCCGTTTGGCAATGTCCCGCATGGGCGGTTTGGTGCGTCGCGCGATGGCAAGGGCGCCTATACGCGTCAATGCATGTGGAAAAAAGGGCGCATGGGCGATTTGCCCCCTTGCACCCTATTGTTTCAGCCCCTCTCGGCATGCTTAGACCGTTTTATGATAATCGCCTGTCCCGCCTGTGCGACGCGCTATGTCGTCCCCGACAGTGCGATCGGCGTGGACGGCCGTACCGTGCGTTGTGCCAAGTGCCGGCACAGCTGGTTCCAGGCCGGCCCCGAACTCCCGCCGCGCCCGTCGGAGCAAGCCACGCCGGCTGAAACTGCCGCTGCCGAAACGGTGCCAACGCCCCCGCTGGCTCCCGCGCCGCCGCCCGCTGCGCCAGTGCAGTCGGCGCCGCCAGTCGCGGTAGAGGAGCAAGCGCCCCCGGCGCCCGCCCCCCGGGCAGAGCCGCCCCGCGCGCAGGCCCCCACGGCCGAATACGTCTCGCCGGTATCGAGCTTCGAACACCAGCCCCCGTTCCGCCCGCGCCGCAACCCGGCGCGGCTGTGGACGGCGGCAGGCATTACCTTTGCTCTGGCCGTGGCGGCGATGATCGGCCTGGTCTCGTGGCTGGGCCTGCCCGATTGGTTGCCGGTCAACCGGCCCACCTTCGGCAACGGGCGCCCCGATCTGGTCCTTTCGTTTCCGCCCGCGCGGCAGGACCGCCGCACCTTGAGCAACGGCACGGCCTATTTCGGCGCGAGCGGCACCGTCACCAACGTGGGCAAGGACCTGCGCGAAGTGCCGCCGATCCTCATCGTCCTGCGCGATGCGCAGAACCGCATCGTCTATACCTGGGACGTGGCGCCGCCCAAGGACAAGCTGCGCCCGGGCGAAAGCGTGACGATCAACGAGGCGGTAACCGACGTTCCCAAGAGCGCGCGCTCAGCCGAAATCGGCTGGAAACCGGAATAGGCATGCAGGCCCCGGCCGCACGCCGGGGCAGCAACGACCGGCTGGGGATAAAAAAGTGCAACCGCCCTGTTGCAGCCCCCCAAAACCCCTGCTAGGGGCGCGCTCCTACCCCGACGGGATGTGCCCTTGGCCAACCCGGATGCGATATGCGGTCGTGGCGGAATTGGTAGACGCGCAACGTTGAGGTCGTTGTGGGCGAAAGCCCGTGGAAGTTCGAGTCTTCTCGACCGCACCAGCACCCCTCCCAGGGCTGCTCAAGAAATCGCCAAATGGCTGAAAACAGCCATTTCTTGCCTCACCGCAACCCATCGTGTATCCTCCCAGCGCACGCAAAACGGGGGACCAGACGGGGGACTGAAACCACCCCTTTTCTCCCCGCTGAGGAAAGGATCGGTGAAGCAGCACATCCTCTCGCACATCGCCGCGCGCAATGCGCCACCCGGCCGCTATGGTGACGGTGCGGGCCTGTGGCTGCACAAGCGTGAACGAGCCCGGGGCAAGTGGGTGCTGCGCTATTTCCTCAAGGGCCGCCGCCGCGAAATGGGCCTGGGGCCCTGGCCCGATGTTTCCATCGCCGATGCCAGAGCCGCCGCTGCCGAGGCCCGCGCCACCTTGCGCGCCGGGCAGTGTCCGATCGAAGCCCGCCGCCAGCAGAACCGGGTAATCGCGCGCCTGACGGTCGCCCAGGCGATCGCCAGCTGTTTCGAAGCGCGCAAGGTCCAGCTCAAAGGCGATGGTGCGGCCGGGCGCTGGCTGTCCCCGCTCAACGTCCATGTCATTCCCAAGATCGGGGATCGCGCGATCGAGGACGTCGACCAGCACGCCTTGCGCGACCTGCTGGCGCCGATCTGGCACACCAAGCCAGAAGCGGCGGCCAAGGCGCTCAATCGTCTCAGCCTCACCTTTACCCACGCGGCCGCGCTCGGGCTCGCCGTCGATCTCCAGGCCTGTCTCAAGGCGCGTGCGCTGCTGGGCAAGCAGCGCCACGAGACCGAGCATATTCCCGCCCTGCCTTATGCCGATGCACCCAAGTTCTATCAGTGGCTGGGCACGCTCGACACGACGGCCTCACGGGCACTGCGCTTCCTGATGCTGACTCTGGCCCGCACCAGCGAAGTGCGGCTCGCCACCAGCGATGAAATCGAGGGTGAGGTCTGGAGCCTCTCGGCCAAGCGCACCAAGACCAACGAGAGCCGCCGCATTCCCCTAGTGGCCGAGGCGCAGGCGCTGGTGGCGGGTCAATCCGGCCACCTGTTTGCGGCCTATCGCGGCAAGCCGCTGTCCGACATGGCGATGACCGCGCTGATGGATCGCGCTGGACTGAGCGCGCGGCCGCACGGGTTTCGCAGCACGTTTCGGACATGGGCCGAGGAATGCACCAAGGCGGATTTCGAGACCAAGGAAGCCTGTCTTGGTCACGCGGTCGATGTTGGCGTTGTCGGTGCCTACCAGCGCAGCGACCGGCTCGCCAAGCGGCGCAAGCTGCTGGAGGCCTGGCACAAGCACCTGACGCGGCCGATTGTGGCGGACGGAGCCTCTGGCGCCGCTAGATCCGCGCGCCGCCGAGCTGCTCCAGCCAACGCAGGTGAAGGTTCCTGAGCGCGGTGCGGCGAGGATAGCCAGGATCATCTTCGTCGTGCAGGTGCGCAATCACTTCGAACGTGAAGGCTGCGCTGCCATGCGCATTCCACGCTTCCTGCAGTGCGCGGTGCGGATTGGCGCCCTGGCGCAGTGTGAACCACAGGCGGTTCTCGATGGTCGAAAGGTCCGGGGCGCTGCCGATCCACACTTCATCGCTTGCCGCGCAGCGGATGGCGTAGATGCCTGCCGCGATCTTGCGCTCCTTGTAGGCCGCGACGGCCGCCTTGCGCGTGGTCTCTGTCATGTCCTGCCTTTCGTGCTGCGCGCGTCCTGTACGACCGCTGGGCCGCGCATGCAATTATATCCGGGTATATTGTACAATAAATTTATCCGGCTATAAAAGGCCCATGACGAATGAACTCTCCTTGCAGTGCACCGCGTTTGCTGGCCCGCGCAAACTGGCCCAAGGTGCGCTGATCGATGTGGCGTTGGCCGTGAAGGCCGCAGAAACCCGGGACATGGACGCTGTGCTCGTGTTCGACAATGCCACTGGACGCGTGCTCGATCTCGACTTGCGCGGCACCACGGCAGAGATCGTCGCGCGGCTGGCCCGGCCGGGCGGCAGTGAGACAGAGCCGGCGCGCGGGCGTGGGCGGCCCAAGCTCGGGGTCGTGCCGCGCGAGGTGACGCTGTTGCCGCGTCATTGGGAATGGCTGGCGCAGCAGCCCGGTGGTGCCTCGGGCGCGCTGCGCCGGCTGGTCGACGAAGCACGGCGGGCTGATCAGGGGCGAACCGAGCGCAAGGGCGCGCAGCAGCGTGCTTACACGTTCCTGTCCGCCCTGGCAGGGGATCTGCCCGGCTACGAAGAGGCGATCCGCGCGCTGTTTGCCGATGATGGCGACGCGTTCGCGGCCAGGATGGCGGCTTGGCCGCAGGACATTCGCGAGTACGCGCTGATGCTGGCCAGCGGGCAGGCCGCGGCATGATGCGCAGCGGCCTGCGCAAGCAGCGCCTCGCGGCCTTCATTCAAGCGGTCTGGGACGAAGGGCGGGTGGATGCGGCCGACGACTACATCGCCGAAGTCTATGTCATCCACCACGATCCCGGCGATCCGTGGCACGGCCAGACGCTCGATCGCGCTGGGTTCAAGGACCGTGTCCGGCAATCGCGCGCCGCTTTTCCAGATCAGCGCTTTGTCACCCAGGGCCTGTTTGCCGATGGCGACAGCGTGGTGATGACCTGGCTGTGGCGCGGCACGCATGCGGCCGATCTGCCGGGCTATCCGGCCACGGGCCAGACGATCCACATGTCTGGTGCGACGGTCTATGCGTTTGACGCGGACGATCGCCTGACTGGCCATTGGCAGATCACCGATCGGCTTGGCGTCTACCAGCAATTGCAACGCGGGCGTCAGGAAGCGTTGCCTGCCTCATAGAACATGGGATTGCACATCCATTCGCGGATGGCGGATTCGCGCCAGCCAGTGCAGCGCGTAGCGATGCGCACCTGCTTGGGAAAAGTACCCGCCTGGATCTTCCGGTAGAGAGTGGCGCGGGTCAGGCCGGTGCGGTCGAGGACGGCATGGAGGCGCAGGATGCGGTCCGGGGCTGTTCGGTCATGGCTTTGTCTTTCTGTGCTGCGGTTGGTTGTCTTGCTCCTTTGCTGTGAGATTTGCCGGTCTGAGGTCGGCGTAAAGAGTGCCGAAAACGGTGCCAAAGTACCGATTTTACGCCAGTTGACCCCAGGGTGTCCGATCTTACCCCAGGGTACGAAAAAGAAATTTTGAGTGTCGTGCAGATTGCGTCTCAGGCCGTCTCGGCCTGACCACGCTCTCCTTTCGCTGCGCTCCAGCCGAGCCGGCGCTGCCGTCTCGTCGGTCTACCGGTACGATCGCTGACACCTGGCCCGGCCCTGCTGGCCGGTCCTGTCGGTCCGCCTGTGGCTCCCCTCCAGCTGTCGCCGCGCTTTGGGTGCGCGGCGGCGTCTGCCTTGGCTCCGAGGTGACGGGGGGCGTCACGGCCCTGTAGCCCCGCCGCGCCGGGGTGCAACCCGGCCCGCTGCGCGGCTCCGGGTGCTCCACGCTGTTGCGCTCCTGCCGGATGCACCCCGCCGCCTGATGCGGGGCTGTCGGTCCGCTCCTGCCGCCCCCCGCCACCCCGGCGCCGGGCCATGGCGGTTTAAGGAGCTTGAAGATCATGAGCACCGTGAACACGAGCGAACGCCAGTCCCTCTATTCCGAGGTGACCTACCGCATCATCGCCGAACTCGAAGCCGGGCGCCTGCCCTGGGTGCAGCCGTGGGACGCCAGCCGCTGTCCCTGCACGCTGCCCCACAATGCCGGTTCGGGTAGGACTTATTCCGGGATCAATGGTGCGCCGTATCGGCGCGAGAAGAAGGAGGAACAGAATGAACTGTCAGGCCTGCTGGTAATGGCCTGTGTCCACCGGACCAACCTCGGCCAGAAATGGCTGCGACCTCGAAAGAGGCGGGGGACAACAGCATGTCCGGAAAAGGCCCAAAGCGTCGAAGCCATTTGTGACGCGGCAGGTCAGGGCAAGACGGGCATGGCGAAAGCTATACTGCCTGAACCCCAGTTTGCAGCGACTTACACCCGCAGTGGTGCCGTAGAATGGCTGACGCGGCACATCGGATGGTCGGAGAGCGCGATGTTCATGCTCTCCGCGAGCCGGTCCTCCAATGTTGAGAGGCCCGGCCTACCAGCTCGTCCGACGCATCCTCTGTATGGAGGGGCAAGTGAACGAACGGGGCGCCTAAACACGTCGCAACCTCCCTCTCGCGTAAATGCGGGATCGCCTAAACAGGACGGTTTACCCGGACCTGCATGGCGACGGAGCCGTCATAGTACTCAAATGCCGGGTGTAACGACCGGGACAGTCGCCGGGCGACCGGCGGACGATCGACGCGATAAGCGTGGGGCGAGGGCAAGGGGCGCGCCAAGCAGGCGCGCCTGACGGCGCAGGGACGCGACGCGGTGGCCACTTCACAAGGCGCCTGGGAAGAGGCGCAGCGGCGCATGATCGGCGCGTTTGGCCCAGAGCGCTGGGCCGGCGTAGAAGCGGCGCTGGGTGACCTTGTCACGCTGGCACAGGAAAGCCAGGCATGAGCCGCCTGCTGCACAAGACCGGGCTGGTGCCCGCGCGCCTTCACCTGATCCTGATCGTTGCGGCGACGTTCCTCGCGCTTTTGGTCTCGGCCGGGCTGCGCGCTACGCCCGGCGTGCTGATGGTGCCTTTGCAGGTCAACTTCGGCTGGGACCGGGCAACGATCTCGTTCGCCGCCGCAATCGGCATCTTTCTCTATGGCCTGGTCGGCCCCTTTGCCGCGGCACTGATGGTTTCGTTCGGCATCCGCCGCACCATGCTGGCCGGGCTCATGCTAATGTCGCTCGCCACCTTTGCCAGTCTGTGGATGCGGTTGCCCTGGCACTATGTGCTGACCTGGGGGGTATTGTCTGGCATCGGCAGCGGCGCGGTTGCCTCGGTGCTGGGAGCGGCGGTGGTCAATCGCTGGTTCGCCACGCGGCAGGGGCTGGTCATGGGCCTGCTGAGTGCCAGCACAGCCACGGGCGCGCTGATTTTCCTGCCGCTGCTGGCCTGGCTTTCGCGCGACGGCGCGTGGCGGCCGGTGGTTCTGGCGGTCAGCCTGGTCTGCCTGGCGCTGGTGCCGCTGGTGGCCCTGGTCGTGCCCGAACATCCCGCCGACATCGGCACGCGCCGCTTTGGCGAAAGGCCCGACAGCCCGCCGCCGCCTGCGCCGCGCCAGGCGCGCACCGCCGGCCTGGCGCTGGGCGTGTTGGTGCGCGCGGCGCGGCAGCCCATGTTCTGGCTGCTGTTCGGCACGTTCTTTGTCTGTGGCCTGACCACCAATGGCCTGGTCGGCACGCACATGATCGCGTTCTGCGGGGACCATGGCATTGCCCCGGTGGCCGCTGCCGGGCTGCTTTCGACCATGGGTTTCTTCGACCTGTTCGGCACCACCGCGTCTGGCTGGCTGACCGATCGCTATAATCCGCGCGTGTTGCTGATCGTCTATTACGGGCTGCGTGGCCTGTCGCTGCTGGCGCTGCCGTTCCTCAGCTTCGATACCACCAGTCTGGCGGTCTTCGCCGTGTTCTATGGCCTGGATTGGATCGCCACGGTGCCGCCGACGGTGAAGCTCGCCAACGAGGCCTTTGGCGAACAGGAAGCGCCGATCGTATTTGGCTGGATCCAGACCGGGCACCAATTGGGCGCCGCTTTCGCCGCGTTTGGCGCCGGGGTGATCCGTCAGCAGAGCGGCAGCTATGCCCTGGCCTTCGTGGTCGCTGGCATCATGGGCGTGGTCGCCGCCTTGGTGCTGCTCGGCACCTTGCGCCGCGCGCACGCAGCGGCGGGCGCGCCGGTCCCCGCGTGAAGCCGGGGCGGCCCGAAACCTTCGGGCCGCCCGCAAGGCTCAGAGGATGCCGCGCCGGTGGTCTTCGCTCAGCTTGAGGATCGGGCGGCCAGGCAGGGTATCAGGCTGCACCCGCTGCCACAGACTTTCCCCGCCTGACGCTGCCGCCTGCTGCTCATGGCGGCAAATCCAGTCTTGTGCGCTTTTGATCCGGCCGGGGTGGATTTCATCGAGCAGGGCATAGTCGCGCGTGATGATCTCGTGCTTCCACGTGTTCCAGAAGCCGGTGAAGTTGTCGCGAAAGCTCATCGTGCTCTTGTCTTTGGGATCGGCGTTGTAGCCGGCGGGAAGCGCGGCGATCCCGCCGAAGCGCGCGAAATAGCTGTCCAGGTCCGTATCGACGTAGCGGGCCGGATGGCCGGTCACCTGCGTGAACGCGGCAGCCAGATCGGCATAGCGCACCGGCTCGATGCCGACGGCCAGGTCCATGCCGTTGGCCCGGTCGCGATGGTCGAACAGCCAGCGCACGTAGTGTCCGCAGTCTTCCAGCGCGACGTGGACAACGGCGCCCTGGCCCAGTGGCACGCGCCAGGTCAGCACGCCCTCTTCCACAGCCGGGGTCATCGGCGTCTGCGCCGAGAATGCCATTTCCATGTAGGGGCCGGTGGTGAACAGCGCGCTGCCCATGCGCCCGGCGTTGTCGCGGGTCTGCGCCAGGATCCATTCGCCCATGCGGCCTTTGCCGTCATAGTGGCCGGTGCGGAACATTGAGCGGTAGCCCGCCTGCTTGAGCGTGTAATCGAGATTGCCATAGACGAAGAAGCGCACACCTTCCTCGATTGCGATTTCGTAGGCGCGGATCGCCCAATAAGTCTCGGTCTTTTCGCCGGTGTTGAAGCCATCGATGTTGAGGAACACGCCCTGGCAAGCGCGCATCCCGGCGCGCAGCACGGCCTCATCGGCAAACGTGCCTTCCAGAAAATCGACTTGGTCCCATTGCGCCAAAGCGCGCGCCCGGGCCGAGTTCTTGTCACGAGTCAGCGCCAGAACCCTGTAGCGACCATCCTGTACCAGTCCGCGGACCACCGGAAGGCCCTGGGCGCCGGTGGCACCGACGACGAATATGCGGGAAATTTCATCCATGCGTGACTCCTGGGTTGCAAGGTAGAGAGCCGACTCTCATGATGAGAGCCTATTAACTCCAATAATAAGAGTCACGGAATTTTGGAAAGGCGCCGACGATGCGATCCAAGAGTTTTGACGGCATGGCCTGCTCGATTGCCGAAGTCATGGCAGCGGTGGGAGACCGCTGGGGCCTGCTGATCATGCGCGATGTGCTGATGGGGCTGACCCGCTATGACGATCTACGCCGCTCGACCGGGGCAACCAACGCGACCTTGTCGGACCGGCTCAAAAGCCTGGAAGAAGCCGGGCTGATCGAGAAGAGGCTCTACCAGGCGCGCCCGCCCCGCCATGACTATGTGCCCACGCTGCGTGGGCAGGATCTGGCCTTGCTGCTCCAGGCGATGGTGCAGATCGGGGATACGTGGCGCCGCCGTGCCGGGCAGGACGCGCCGCTGCGGATCGAGCAGGCCACGTCAGGGCGGCCCGTGCAACTGGTGCTTGCCGATGCCGAAACCGGGATGCCGACCGGCGCAACGCCGTTGCGCGTGGCGCCGGGACCCGGTGCTGACGAGGCCATGCAATGGCGTCTGGCCATGGGGGCCGAGACGCGGGCCATGCGGGTGGCTCCGGAAGGCCAGGCCGGCGGTGATTTGCTGTGAGGGGGCTCCCAATCTGAACCGCGGTCGCTACCCTAGAGTAGAGCAGTTTATGCCGTTGCCCGCGTGTACCGCTCCCGCTTGGCCTGCGTGGCGCGGCGTGCCTGGGCAAGGGCTTGCTCCTCGGTGGCAAATAGCAGGCCGTCGAGCACGGCGGCGAGGTGGGCACGCATGGCGGCGCGGGCCGCGTTGGCATCGCGGCTGCGCAAGGCATCGAGCACCGCGCAATGCTCTTCCACCACGGGCTTTACATTGGCGGTGCGTGCCTTGCTGTGCAGCAGGGCGGCTTCGGGCGAGGTCTGGCGCAAGTCCCACAGTTGCTCGATCGCATTGTAGATGGCCGAGTTGCGGGTCGCGCGGGCGATGGCCAGGTGGAATTCGCGATCGGCGCGTTCCGTTCCGGCGGGATCGTTGTTTTCCTGCGCAATATCATCGACCAGGCGCGCAACCTCGGTCAGCTCTTCATCGGTGATCTGGGTGGCGGCGAGCGCGGCCGCTTCGCCTTCGAACAACAGGCGCGCCTCGGTCAGCTCGAACGCCGAGACATCGAAACCCGGGCGATCGCCCTCGTTGGGCAGGCGCAGGACATAGGCCCCCGAACCCAGCCTGACTTCCACGAAGCCCTGCACTTCCAGCGCGATCATTGCCTCGCGCACGGTGGGCCGGCTTACGTCGAAGCGCAGCGCCAGTTCGCGCTCTGCCGGAAGCCGGGTGCCTACCGGAAAGCGCCCCGCGGCCAGTTCCTCGACCAGCGATCGGGCCACGTCCTGGTACAGTCGCTCGCTGGTTTTGCCGTTCGTCATGACGCCTCTTTTTGGTAATGCCAATTTTCAAAACTTGACAGACCGAAATCGGTCGATCAATCGGTCTTACCACAATTGAATCGCTTTGTGAGGCCCAACGAACATGAAGATCACCGGTGCGCGCGTCATCGTCACCTGCCCGGGGCGCAACTTCGTGACGCTCAGGATCGAAACCGACCAGGGCGTCTATGGCATCGGTGATGGCACGCTCAACGGGCGCGAGCTTTCGGTGGTGGCCTATCTGGAAGAGCACGTCATTCCCTGCCTGATCGGCATGGACCCGCGCCGCATCGAAGATATCTGGCAGTATCTTTACCGTGGCGCCTATTGGCGGCGCGGCCCGGTGGCGATGCGCGCGATTGCGGCGGTCGACATGGCGCTGTGGGATATCAAGGGCAAGATGGCCGGCATGCCGGTTTACCAATTGCTCGGCGGGCGCAGCCGCGATGGGATCATGGTTTATGGTCATGCCAATGGCAGCGACATTGCCGAAACGGTCGAGGCGGTCGGCCACTATATCGACCTGGGCTACAAGGCGATCCGCGCCCAGACCGGGGTTCCCGGCATCAAGGATGCCTATGGCGTGGGCCGGGGCAAGCTCTATTACGAGCCGGCCGATGCCGCGCTGCCCTCGGTGACCGGGTGGGATACGCGCAAGGCGCTGAACTATGTGCCCAAGCTGTTCGAGGAACTGCGCAAGACCTACGGCTTTGACCACCACCTGCTGCACGATGGCCACCACCGCTACACACCGCAGGAGGCGGCCAACCTTGGCAAGATGCTCGAGCCCTATCAGCTGTTCTGGCTGGAGGATTGCACGCCTGCGGAAAACCAGGAGGCGTTCAAGCTGGTGCGCCAGCATACGGTGACGCCGCTTGCCGTGGGTGAAATCTTCAACACGATCTGGGACGCGAAGGACCTGATCCAGAACCAGTTGATCGATTACATCCGCGCGACCGTGGTCGGCGCCGGCGGCCTTACCCACCTGCGCCGCATTGCCGATCTTGCCAGCCTCTACCAGGTACGCACCGGCTGCCATGGCGCCACCGACCTGTCGCCGGTGACGATGGGCTGCGCGCTGCACTTCGATACCTGGGTGCCCAACTTCGGCATCCAGGAATACATGCGACACACGCCCGAGACCGACGCGGTCTTCCCGCATGACTACCACTTCGAACACGGCGAATTGTTCTGCGGCGAAACCCCGGGGCACGGCGTCGATATCGATGAAAAGCTGGCGGCCAAGTATCCCTACAAGCCCGCCTATCTTCCGGTCGCCCGCCTCGAAGACGGCACGATGTGGAACTGGTGACGGCCTGAAGCACCGCCGATAACAACGAACGAGAGGGTCTACCGTGAAGGCAAACTGGCTTGCAGGACTGGCAATTGGCGCGTTGCTTGCGGTGACGGCGCAGGCCAGGGACGGGGGTGCTGTGGCCGCGGCAAAGCAGGCTGGCGCTGAGGCGCGCACCGCCGTTGTCCTTGCCGATGGTTGGCGCTTTATCCAGGGTGACCCGGCCGGCGCGGCGCAACCGGCGTTTGACGATGCCGCGTGGCAGCCCGTGCGGGTGCCGCATACCTGGAACCGGATCGGCTATTACGAGCCCCGGGTCGGGGTGGGGCCCAACACGGCGGGCACGGTCGCCAAGTATCAGGGCGTGGGCTGGTATCGCCTTCGTTTTCCCTCGCCCGCACGGGCCAGCGGCGAGAAGGTGTGGCTGGAGTTCGATGCCGCAAGCCGCATTGCCGAAGTCTGGGTGAACGGCGTCAGGCTCGGCTCCCACGCCGGTGGGTTCAGCCGTTTTCGCTTTGATGCCACGTCGGCCCTGCGCCCGGGCGCCAGCAATATCGTTGCCGTACGCGTGGACAACAGCGCTCCGGTCGCCGGCAGTGCCACGGCCGACGTTTTGCCCTTGAGCGGCGATTTCTTCGTGCGCGGCGGGCTCTATCGGCCGGTGCGCCTGATCGTTACCAATCCGCTGCATATCGACCTGCTCGACCACGGCGGGCCGGGTGTTTATGCCACGACGACCAGCATTTCCGCCGGCGCGGCGCAGGTCCGTGTCCGTACCCGCCTGGCCAACGACACCGGGCGCGTGGCCAACGGCGCCGTGGTGGCGCGCCTGGTCGATGCCCAGGGGCGCGTTGCGGCCCAGGCCCGCGCGGTCTTTCGCCTGCCGATGGCCCAGGTATCGGAACAGCAGCAGGACCTGGCGGTGGCCAGGCCGCATCTGTGGCAGGGCACCGCCGATCCCTACCTCTATCGGTTGATCGTCGACGTCGTCGATGGACGCGGCCGCGTGGTCGACACGGTCGCGCAACCTTTCGGGATCCGCCAGGTCAGCATCGATCCGCAACGCGGTTTCCTGCTCAACGGCAAGGTGCTGGCCCTGCACGGCGTGGGGTTGCACCAGGATACCGAAACGTCTGACTGGGCGATGACCGAGGCGGATATCGCTAGGACGTTCGCCACCATCCGCGACATGGGGGCCAACACCATACGGCTTACCCATTACCAGCACGGCGAGACGATCCATACGCTGGCGGACCGCTATGGCCTGGTGCTGTGGGACGAGATTCCGCTGGTCACGCAATGGACCCAGGGCGAGGCGATCAATCCCACCACGGCACTGGTGGGCAATGCGCAGCAGCAGCTTGCCGAATTGATCCGCCAGAATTTCAATCATCCCGCAGTGGCGTTCTGGGGCGTGGCCAACGAGGTTGATTTCGGGCCCAATCGTCCCGATTTCCTGGGCAAGCCACCCGCAGCGATTGCCGATCCCAAGGCGCTGGTCCGTCTGCTCGACCAGCAGGCACGGCAGGACGATCCTTCGCGACCGACGGTCATGGCGGCGTGCTGCCAGGGTGATCCGGCTGCCCCCGATATCGTCGGTTTGACGCAAGCCACGGCGGTAAACCGGTATTACGGCTGGTATTATGGCAAGCCCGCAGGGATCGGCCCCTATCTTGATGGCCTTCGCGCCAAGTATCCCCATCAGCCGCTCGCCCTTTCCGAATATGGCGCCGGCGGCGCGCTGACCTACCAGACCGATGACCCCGCCGGTGGCCCGGCCGACATAGCCGGGCCGCGCCAACCGGAAGGGTATCAGGCCTGGGTCCACGAGCAGACCTGGCCCTTGCTGCGCGATCGGCCATGGCTGTTTGGGACGTGGCTGTGGAACGCGTTCGATTTCGGCTCGACCGTCCGGCGCGAGGGGGACTCGGTCGACGTCAACACCAAGGGCCTGGTCACCTACGATGGCACGATCCGCAAGGACGCGTTCTATTATTATCGGGCCAACTGGTCTGTCGCGCCCACCGTGCATATCACCGGGCGTCGCTACACCCAGCGCGCCTACCCGGTCACCGACGTGCGGGTCTATAGCAATGCACCGCGCACCGAACTGGCGCTTAACGGGCGCAGCCTGGGGGGCAAGACCGATTGCCCGAACCGGGTCTGTGTCTGGTCAGGCGTGGCGCTCGCCGCGGGCGCCAATGTTCTGACGGCGACAGGGCAATTCGCGACGGGCGCGGTGGCGGATCGGATCGAATGGCAACTGGCCAGCGCCCAGGCCGGTGCATTCCGGATCGACGCCGGCGCCCTGGTCGCGGCGCATGCGCCCGATGCCGTGTTCGGATCGGATGCGTTCTTCAGCGGCGGAACGGCGCGGTCGGTGGATGTCTTCGCCCGTGGCCGCGCGCCCGTCCGCCCCGAGATTGCCGGCACGCGCAACCGCGATCTGGCCGCAACGTTCCGCGCCGGAGCGTTCAGCTATCGCATTCCCACCGGCCCCGGCGCGTTCACCGTGTCGCTGACCTTTGTCGAGCCTGCCGAACAACCGGGCAGCCGCATCTTTGACGTCGCGGCCAATGGCGAAACCGTGCTCAAGGGTTTTGACATTGCCGGCGCCGCAGGTGGGCCGCTGGGCGAAGTGACGCGCTCGTTTCCGGTCACGGCGACAGACGGCGTGGTGACGATCGATTTCGTGCCGGTGAAGGGCGAGGCGGTCGTCTCTGCCATCACTGTCCTGCCGCGTCGCTGAACCATGGTGGCACCTGCCTTCGATGTGGTCTGCGTGGGTGAAGCCATGGTCGAACTTGCCGACGCAGGGGCCGGGCGTGGCTTTGGCCAGGGCGGCGACGCGCTCAATACCGCGTTGCATGTGGCACGCAGCGGATGGCGCACCGGCTTCCTGACGGCGCTGGGCAATGATCCCTTCAGCCAGGATCTGCGCACGGGATGGGTGGCCGAAGGGCTCGATGTCTCGCTGGTGCTGGCCCATCCCACCCGCGCCGTGGGCCTCTACGCCATCCGCACCGATGGCGATGGCGAGCGTTCGTTCCACTACTGGCGCGATGCCAGCGCTGCGCGCGACATGTTTGCCCTGCCGGGCATGGCAGCGGCCGTTGCCCTGGCCGAAGCGGCCCGCGTCCTGGTGTTTTCGCTAATTTCGCTTGCCATCCTGCCGGTCGAGGGGCGCCGCGCCTTGCTCGACCTGGCAGCAAGAGTCAGGGCGCGGGGCGGCCTTGTCGCGTTTGACGGCAACTATCGCCCGCGGCTGTGGCCCAGTGCCGGCGAAGCGGCGTCCTGGCGCGATGCCGCGATCGCGCGGGCCGATATCGGCTTTCCCACACTGCAGGACGAGGACGATATCTCGCCCACCACCCTGGAGGCGTGCGCCAGCCACTGGCAGCGTCTGGGGTGCCAGGAGGTGATCGTCAAGCTGGGCGCGCGGGGGTGCCGGCTGCCCGATGGCACGATCCTGCCGCCGCCCCAGGTGGTGCGGCCAGTGGACACCAGCGGGGCGGGCGACGCCTTCAACGCCGGTTACCTGGCGGCAAGGCTGCAAGGCCTGGCGCCGCGCGACTGCGGCCTGGCCGGCCATCGCCTGGCCGCCGCCGTGGTTCAGCAGGCCGGCGCCATTCCGCAGCTGGACCGGGCGGCCTACGCGCCGCTGGCCCCGGCAACCCGCGCCTGAACCAGGGATATCGACACATGGCAAAAGGTCAGTTGCGCTGGTGGATGATCGGCTTGGTCACGCTGGGCACGATCATGAACTATCTTGCCCGCTCGACGCTGTCGGTGGCGGCGCCGACGCTGAAAGACAGCTTCGGCATGACGACCGAGCAATACAGCTGGGTGGTCCTGGCGTTCCAGGCAAGCTATACTGTGATGCAGACCGTGGCCGGCACCGTGCTTGATGTGCTTGGCACACGGCTGGGGTTCTTCATTTTCGCGCTTGGCTGGGCGCTGGCCAATATGGGGCACGCTTTCGCCACTGGCTGGCCCAGCCTGGCCGTGTTTCGCGCAGCCCTCGGCGCCACCGAAGCGGCGGCCATTCCCGCCGGTGCCAAGGTGGTTTCAGAGTGGTTTCCGGCGCAAAAGCGCCCGCTTGCCACCAGCTGCTTTCAAATGGGCACGAGCGTTGGCAGCATGGTTGCGCCGGCCTTGGTGGCGTTCTGCATCCTGTGGTGGGGTTGGCAGTCTGCCTTCCTGGTTACCGGGGCGCTCAGCCTGGCGTGGGCGCTGTTGTGGTGGTTCACCTATCGGTCGCCACGCCCCGAGGAGCGGCCGTTGCATGATCCCGGCGCGGACGTTGCCACCGAGATGGTGTCATCGCGGTTCGATATCCTCAAATCCCGATCGTTCTGGGCGATTGCCCTGCCGCGCTTTCTGGCCGAACCGGCGTGGCAGACGTTCAACTTCTTCATCCCGCTCTACCTCGTCTCGGTATGGAAGCTGGATCTCAAGGCGATTGCGCTGTGGGCCTGGCTGCCCTTCCTGGCTGCCGATTTCGGATCGCTGGGCGCGGGCATCCTGCCGGGCTACCTCATGCGGCGTGGTGCCGGCGTGGTGGCCTCGCGCAAGGTGACCATGGCCGTGGGCGCGCTGTGCATGATCGGCCCGGCCTGCATCGGCCTTGCCGGTTCGCCGGGGCTGGCCATTGCGCTGTTCTGCGTCGGTGGTTTCGCCCACCAGATGCTCAACGGCGCGCTGATCACGCTGTGCGCCGATCTGTTCAATTCCCGCACCGTCGGCACGGTAAGCGGCATGGCGGGATCGATCGCGTGGATCGGCGGCATGCTGTTCACGCTCGCCATTGGCAAAAGCGCCGACGTCTTTGGCTACAACCCGCTGTTCGTCGCGCTGTCGCTCATGGACATGATCGGCGCGGCGCTGCTGTGGGTGCTGCTCACCACCAAGCCAACGGTTTCAGCGGCATAGAGGCGCGCGGCTTATTTGGGCAACGTTGGTACGATCGCGCCCGTGCCGGCGTCGCCTATTCCGCCTAAAGCGCGGTGACGATATCCACGTTGTGCCGCTGCACCAGGCGGGTGCGCTCATCATCCGCGATCGTGTCGGTCACGAACAGGTCGATATCCGATAGCGAGCCGATCCGCGCAGGGGCCTGGCGCTCGAACTTGGTTGCGTCGGCCACCAGCATGACCTTGCGCGCCTGGGCGATGATCGTCTGGCTGACGGTCACCTCGTTGATATCGAAATCCAGCAGATCGCCATCGGCATCGAGCGCGCTGGTGCCGATCACCGCGTAATCGACCTTGAAGCCCTTGATGAAATCCACCGTCAGGCTGCCGATCACCGCGCGATCGTTGGCGCGCAGGCGGCCGCCGGCCACGATCACCTCGATCCGGCTGTTCTGGGCCAGGATATCGGCAACGTTGAGGTTGTTGGTCACCACCAGAAGATGCTCGTGATCGAGCAGGTTGCGCGCCACCGCCTCTGTCGTGGTGCCGATGTTGAGGAACAGCGAGGAATTGTTGGGCAAAAGCTCCGCCGCCTTTTGCCCGATCGCGTCCTTGGCATGGGCGGCAATCGCCCGGCGGGTGGAATAGCCGATATTGTCGAGCCGGGATTCAAGCATTGCCCCGCCGCGCACGCGGGTGAGCAGGCGCCGGCTGGCGAGCAGATCGAGATCCTTGCGCACGGTCTGCTGGGTCACGCCCAGCACCTGGGCGAGTTCCTCCACCCCGGCAAAGCGCGCGCCCTGCAGGTATTCGACAAGGCTGCGGTGCCTGATCGCGGCAAGATCGGCCAAAACTGCTCCTCCAGGCCAGCGCGCCGCACCGTGCGGCCCGCTCGGGCGTGATCCTACCCTTGGCGCGCTTGCCACCATTGGGCAAGCCAGGCATCGATCCGGGGCAGGGCGTCGGGCGACAGGCGCAGCAGCAGTTTGCTGCGCCGGGCGACGACATCCTCGGCCGTCATCGCCCATTCGTGCTGTGCCAGATAGGCCAGCTCGGCGGCATGGAGCCCGCCGCCGAAGTCCTCGCCCAGGTCAGCCAGGGTCTGCGCCGAGGCAAAGATCTGCCGTGCCCGCGTGCCATAGGCCCGCGCCCAGCGGGTGAGCAGGGCGCGCGGCAGCGCGGGGCGTTCCTGGCAGAAGCGATCGACCAGATCGGCAAAGCCATCGGCCGGAAAATCGCCGCCGGGCAGGGTCGCGCCCGCCGTCCAGGCATCGCGCGCCTGGGGAAAGGCGGGGGCCAGCTTTTCCAGGGCATGCTCGGCCAGCTTGCGATAGGTGGTGATCTTGCCGCCGAACACGCTGAGCAGCGGCGCCTGGCCATCGCGGTGATCGAGATCGAGCACATAGTCACGCGTGACGGCCGAGGCATTGCTGGCCTTGTCGTCATAAAGCGGGCGGATGCCGGAATAGGTCCAGACGATATCGTCGGCGTTCGTCGGGCGGGTGAAGTGGCGGTGCACCACGTCGAGCAGATAGTCGCGTTCGGCCGTGCTGATCGTGGCGCGGCCCGGCGCCTGGTCCCACACTTCGTCGGTCGTGCCGATCAGCGTGAAATCCTGCTCATAGGGAATTGCGAAGACCACGCGCCGGTCGCTGTTCTGGAGCAGGAAGGCGTGATCACCGTCATAGAGCCTGGGCACCACGATATGGCTGCCCTGGATCAGGCGCATGGCGCGATCCTGCGGGGCGCCGGCGATGCGGCCCAGCACTTCGGCCACCCATGGCCCCGCCGCGTTGACCAGCCCGCGCGCCTGCACGCGGTGTTCCTGCCCATCGGCATCCCGGATCGTCGCCAGCCAGTGACTGCCGTCGCGATGGGCGGCCAGCAGGCGGGTGCGGGTCAGCACGGTGGCGCCGCGGGCGCTGGCATCCATGGCGTTGAGCACCACCAGCCGGCTGTCTTCCACCCAGCAGTCGGAATAGACGAAGGCGCGGCCCTTGACCGCATCGGTCAGCCCGTTGCCGAGATGATCGCGCGCCAGATCGGCCGAGCGGGTTGCCGGCAGGCGCTTGCGGCCGCCCAGGTGATCATAGAGCCACAGCCCCAGCCGCACCATCCAGGCCGGGCGCACCGCGCCGCGCTGGGGCAGCACGAACGACAGCGGCCAGATGATGTGCGGCGCCATGGCCCACAGCCGCTCGCGCTCCATCAACGCTTCGCGCACCAGGCGGAACTCGCCATATTCGAGATAGCGCAGCCCGCCATGCACCAGCTTGGTGCTGGCCGAAGAGGTGTGCGCCGCCAGGTCGTCCTGCTCCACCAGCAGCACCGAAAGGCCGCGCCCGGCGGCGTCACGCGCAATGCCGGCGCCGTTGATGCCGCCGCCAACGATCAGCAGGTCATAGGTCGAAAGGGACGGGTCGTGCGTCATTGTTGTGCCTTTGTCGCCTGCGTTGCGCAGGCCTTCGAGCGTCTGCGTTTACTGCACTACGCATTCGGAAGCGAGAGGTTTCGCGTAACTTCGCGCTATTTCGCAAGCAAATCGCGCCATTTCGCGCTGCGGTGGCTGCGCCTAAGGATCGGGTGTGGCTAGTTGGTATTTATATAAATAACTGCAAAACATGAAATAATATAGAGTTTCACGGGGCGCTCCACAGTGCGTGATAAAGCAGGATTCTCGCGCTGCCCTGCTGCAAGCGCGAAAGCGAACTTTCCCATTGACGTGCCCGCCAAAGCCGGTACCACCCTGGATCGGTAACGACGGGCAAAGCCAACAACCGCCCGGTCACCCCCGCACAGAGGATAGCCATGAGCCCGCGCAAACGCTTGATCGGAGAATTGTTGTCCGAATTCATCGCGGTGATGATCATCATCACGCTGGGCGATTCGGCGGCGGCGATGATCACGCTCTATGATCCCAGCCCCTATGCCACGGCCTATTGGGGGGTGTGCATCGCCTGGGGCCTGGCGGTCACGCTGGCGATCTATGTTACCGGTGCGGTTTCCGGCACCCATGCCAACCCGGCGGTGACGCTAGCCCTGGTGCTGTTTCGCGGGTTCGAGGCGCGCAAGGCGCCGCTTTATATCGTGGCGCAGATCGCGGGCGGGTTCGTCGGGGCGGCGCTGGTCTATCAACTGTTCCAGCCGGTGATCGATCACTACAACACCCTGCACGGGGTGACGCGCATGGACGGTGGCGCCGCTGGCGTGTTCTTCACCCATCCCGGCCAGTTCATCACCCCGATGCATGCCTTCTGGGACGAGGTGATCCTCACCGCGATCCTGCTGCTGGGCATCTTTGCCATCACCGACCAGGCCAATACCCAGGCGCCCATGGCCAATTCCGGCGCGCTGGCGATCGGTTTGCTGGTGGCCTGCATCGGCGCCTGTGGTGGCTTTCTCGAAGCCTGGCCGCTCAACCCGGCGCGTGACTTTGGTCCGCGCCTGTTCTGCTTCTTTGCCGGATGGGGCCCGGCGGCCTTCCCGTCGCCCGACAACTATTGGTGGATCCCCATCGCGGCGCCGATCCTGGGCGGGATCGTGGGCGCTGGCCTCTACCAGGCCGCGATCCGCCCGTTCCTGCCGGCTTCGGCCTGACCCATTCCTTGCGCCGGGCTGCGGCGCCACACAGGACAAGACCCATGACCCAACCCCGCCACATCCTTGCGATCGATCAGGGCACCACGTCCACCCGCTGCATCGTGTTCGATGCGCAGGCGCGGGCCTGCGCCACCAGCCAGCGCGAATTTGCCCAGCACTATCCCCAGGCCGGCTGGGTGGAGCACGATCCCGAAGACATCTGGCGCGATACGCTGGAAACCGCGCGCGAGGCGATCGCCCAAAGCGGGCTGGGCGCCGCCGCGATTGCCGGCATCGGCATTACCAACCAGCGCGAAACCGTGGTCATCTGGAACCGCGAAACCGGCCGGCCGATCCACAACGCGATTGTCTGGCAGGACCGCCGCACCGCCGCCGCGTGCCAGGCGCTCAAGGACCAGGGCGTGGAAGACATGGTGCGTAGCCGCACCGGCCTGCTGCTCGATCCCTATTTCTCGGGCACCAAAGTGGCGTGGCTGCTCGACAACGTGCCCGGCGCGCGCGCCGATGCCGAGGCGGGCCGCCTGGCCATGGGCACGATAGACTGCTTCCTGCTGTGGCGGCTGACCGGCGGCGCGGTGCACGCCACCGACATCACCAACGCCTCGCGCACGCTGCTGTTCGATATCCATCGCCAGCAGTGGGACGAGGAACTGTGCCAGTTGCTGCGCGTGCCGATGGCGATCCTGCCGCAGGTGACCGACAATAGCGGCATCTTTGGCCATACCGCGCCCGATCTGTTCGATGCGCAGATCCCGATTGCGGGCCTGGTGGGTGACCAGCAGGCGGCGCTATTTGGCCAGGCCTGTTTCGAGCGGGGCATGGCCAAGTCCACCTATGGCACCGGCTGCTTCATGCTGCTCAACACGGGCGAGACGGCGCCGGTTTCGCGCAACCGCCTGCTCACCACGCCGGCCTATCGCCTCAACGGCAAGACCACTTATGCGCTGGAAGGCTCGATCTTTGTGGCGGGCGCTGCGATCAAGTGGCT
Organism: Novosphingobium sp. GV079; assembly: GCF_003058045.1. Classification (NCBI taxonomy): domain Bacteria; kingdom Pseudomonadati; phylum Pseudomonadota; class Alphaproteobacteria; order Sphingomonadales; family Sphingomonadaceae; genus Novosphingobium; species Novosphingobium sp. GV079. The sequence continues at coordinate 45,582 of NZ_QBUE01000021.1, forward strand.
GCGCGACGGGCTGGGCATCATCACCCACGCGCGTGAAACCAACGACATGGCCACGCAGGTGCCCGATAGCCACGGGGTCTATATGGTGCCGGCCTTCGTCGGCCTGGGCGCGCCGCACTGGGACCCGGACGCGCGCGGCGCGATCTATGGCCTGACGCTTGGCGCCACGCCCGCGCATCTGGCGCGCGCCGCGCTGGAGGCGGTGGCCTATCAATCGTGGGATCTGCTCGAGGCGATGGCGCGCGATAGCGGCGCCGCGCCGGCGGCGATGCGCGTGGATGGCGGCATGACGGCCAACGACTGGCTGTGCCAGTTCCTGGCCGACATGCTGCAGGTGCCGGTGGAGCGTCCGGAAAACCTCGAAACGACCGCGCTGGGTGCTGCGTTCCACGCTGGCCTCGCCACCGGCGTGTGGAGCGGGCTGGACGATCTGTCGCGCACCTGGCGTGGTCGCGATGTGCAGCAACCGGCCATGCCGGCGGAGCGCCGCGCGCCGCTGATCGCCGGCTGGCGCGACGCCCTGCGCCGCACCTTGACGCATCCTGCGCCGGACGCTGCATGAGGATGGCCTAATTCGGCATCAACCATGCGTTGTGCCGTGTTTCGCCAATTGTGAGGAATGTTTGCCTGCGCTAGCCTGCCCACCGGCCGCTTTCCGGCCCGTGGGGGAACCATGCGAGGCAAGCTTATCCTGCTGGCATCGGCGCTGCTGGCGTCGACCACTCTTGTCGTACCGGCCGCGCAGGCCGCCGCCGATCCGCTGCTGCTGCAACAACCGACGCTCTCGGCCACGCAGATCGCGTTTGTCTATGGCGGCGAAATCTGGGTGGTGCCGCGCAGCGGTGGCCGGGCGACGCGGCTGGTCACCGGGCAAGGCGCCTTGTCGGGTCCGGTGTTCTCTCCCGATGGCAGCCAGATCGCGTTCACCGGCCGCTATGATGGCAATACCGATGTCTATGTTGTGCCCGCGCAAGGCGGCGAGCCGCGCCGGTTGACCTGGCATCCTGGTGCCGACGTGGCGCTGGGCTGGTCGGCCGATGGCAAGCAGGTGCTGTTCCGCTCGCCGCGCATGGCCGTGCGCGATGCGCACCAGATGTACCTGGTGCCGGCCAGTGGCGGCGCGCCCGCGCCGGTGCCCTTGCCCTCGGGCGAGGAAGGCGCGTTTTCGCCCGATGGCACGCGCATCGCCTATTCCCCGATCGAGCAGTGGCAGCCGGCGTGGAAGCAGTATCGCGGCGGGCAGACCGCGCGCATCTGGGTGGCGCGCCTGGCGGATTCGGCCGTCACGCCGATCCCGCGCCCCAACAGCAACGATCGCAACCCGCTGTGGATCGGGGACAAGGTTTATTTCCTGTCCGACCGCGATGGCCCGGTCACGCTCTACAGCTATGATCCGGCCAGCGGCGCGGTCGCGCGGCTGATCGACAATTCCGCCGGGTTCGACATGGCCGCGATCGGCGCTGGCCCCGGCGGGGTGGTGATCGATCATTTCGGCAAGCTGGAAATCTATGACATCGCCAGCGGCACGGTCAGTCCGGTGCCGGTCACCATCGATGCCGATCTGCCGCAGCGCCGCGCCCATTTCGAAGAGATCAAGGCCGACAGCGTCAGCCATGCGCTGTTGAGCGAAACCGGCAAGCGCGTGATCATGGAAGTGCGCGGCGAGGTGCTCTCTGCCCCGGCCGAAAAGGGCGACGTGCGCAACATTACGCGTTCGCCCGGCGTGGCCGATCGCGATCCCGCGCCATCGCCCGATGGCACCAAGATTGCGTGGTTTTCCGATGAATCCGGCGAATATGCGCTGCACATCGGCGCGGCTGATGGCCTGGGCACGGTGCGCAAGATCGCGCTGGGGACGCCGCCCTCGTTCTTCTACAACCCGCGCTGGTCGCCCGACAGCAAGAAGATCGTGTTCGAGGACAAGCGGCTGAACCTGTGGCTGATCGACCTTGCCGCCGGCGCGGCCGCAGCGCCGGTCAAGATCGATACCAACCTGTTCGATGCGCCCGGCAGCAACTTTGACGCGGCGTGGTCGGCCGACAGCCAGTGGATCGTCTATACCCGCCAGCTGCCCAGCCATTTCCATGCCGCCTGGGTGCATTCGCTGGCCACCGGCAAGAACACCCAGGTGACCGACGGGTTGAGCGACGTGATCTCGCCCCGGTTCGATCATGGCGGCAAGTACCTCTACTTCGCCGCGACCACCGCCACGGGTCCGGCGGCCGGCTGGCTCGACATGTCGAGCATGGGGCGCGCGATCGATGGCGCGGCCTATGTCATGGTGCTGCGCAAGGACAGCGCATCGCCGATCGCGCCGGAAAGCGACGAGGAAAGCGCCGCCGATACCCTGCCGGGCCGTGACAAGCCGGGCAAGGCCAAGACCAAGAAGACCGACGCTGGCGCCAGTGACGACAAGCCGGCCGATGCCAAGGACGAGGACAAGGATGGCGGCAAGGACGGTGGCAGGGACGGGAAGGGGGGCAAGCCAACCCCGCCCGCCCCGGTGCGGATCGATTTCGAGGGACTCGATCAGCGCATCCTGGCGCTGCCGATCCCGCGCGCCAATATTGTGGAACTGCAGGCCGGCAAGGATGGCGTGGTCTATACCCTGACCATCCCGCCCGCCGCGACCGATGCCGATTACCTGGAAGGCGACGAGGCCGGCCCGCCGCGCACGCTGTTCCGTTTCGACCTCAAGGAGCGCAAGAACAAGGAACTGGCGCAGGGTGTTGTTGCCAATACCTTCTCCCTTTCGGCAGACGGCAGCAAGATGCTGCTGCAGCGTGGCGGCACCTGGCTGGTGGCCGATGCCGACAAGGAAGTGAAGGACGGCGAAAGCGCCAAGCCGATCAAGTTCGACGACGTGCGCGTGTGGGTCGATCCCCAGGCGGAATGGAAGCAGATCTATCACGAGGTCTGGCGGATCGAGCGCGACTTCCTCTACGATCCCAACCACCACGGCCTCGATCTGGCGCGGGCCGAGGCGCTCTATGCCCGCTTCCTGCCCGGCCTTGCCGCGCGGCAGGATCTCAACGTGCTGCTGGAGGAAATGACCGGGCACATCTCGGTTGGCCACACTTTCATCAACGGCGGTGATCTGCCCGAACAGCAAACCGCGCGCGGCGGCCTGCTCGGCGCCGATTACGAGGCGGTCGATGGGCGCTGGCGCATTGCCCGCGTGCTGCCGGGCGAGAACTGGAACCCCAAGCTGGTCGCCCCGCTCAGCCAGCCGGGCGTGGACGTCCACGCCGGGGAGTTCATCCTGGCGGTCAACGGTCGCCCGGTCGATACCCAGACCGAGATCGATCGCGCGCTGGATGGCACAGCCGGCAAGCAGACCGTGCTGACCGTGGCGAGCACGGCGGCGGGCGCGGGATCGCGCCAGGTTACCGTGGTGCCGATCGGCAATGAAGGCGCGTTGCGCCTGCGCAGCTGGATGGAAGGCAACCGCCGCACGGTCGATCGCCTCTCGGGCGGCAAGCTGGCCTATGTCTATGTGCCCGATACGGCCGCTGGCGGCTTTGCCAACTTCAACCGCTATTATTATGCCCAGGTCGGCAAGCAGGGCGCGGTGATCGACGAGCGCTTCAACCATGGCGGCCAGATCGCCGACTATATCGTCGATCAGTTGAAGCGCACCCCGCAGATGATCAACCACACCCGCGAAGGGGCTGACCAGATCGAGCCGGCCGCGGCGATCTTTGGCCCCAAGGTGATGATTATCAACGAAATGTCAGGCTCGGGCGGCGATGCCTTGCCCTGGCTGTTCCACAAGGAAGGCGTCGGCCCATTGGTGGGCAAGCGCACCTGGGGCGGGCTGGTCGGCATCGGTGGCTATCCCCAGCTGATCGACGGGGGCAGTGTCACCGCGCCGCGCTGGGCGATCTATGGCACCACCGGCCGGTGGGAAGTGGAAGGGATCGGCATTCCGCCCGATATCGAGGTGGAGCAGGACCCGGCGCTGATCCGGCAGGGTCATGATCCGCAGCTGGAACGCGCCGTGGCCGAGGCGATGGCCTTGCTCAAGGCCAATCCGCCGCAGCAGTTCCCCAAGCCGGCGCCGATCGTCAAGCATCCGGTGCTGCCGCAGTAAGCGGGGGGCAATGTTAGCAAGGCAAGAGGGGGGCGGGCCTGGCTCGCCCCCCTTTTTTGCGCCGGTTCAGGCTGCTTTGCGGGCGAGGATGCGACCCGCCAGCGCATCGCCCGAAAGCCAAGCGCCCTGCACGGTCGGTTCGGTCAGCCAATCGCCGCAGGCGCCCAGGCGCAGCATATCGTCCCACAGCGCGGTGCTGCCCGCGCCCACCGGCCGGGCAAAGCGCCAGCGATGGGCGCGCGCCACCAGCGGTTCGGGCAGGGCAATCCCGGCCAGATCGGCAAAGGTAGCAGCGATCTGGCCGATAACCTCTTCCGGCGTTTGTTCGAGATTCTGGCGCGACCAATCCGCGCTGGCCTGGATCACCCAGCAATCGGGTGCGCCCTGGGCCGGGCCAGACCGACCCGGCTTGGCCGAATTGCGCGCCACCCAGGCGAGCGGGCCATCGCCACGCCACACTGTCCAGTCCAGCGGCAAGGGTTCGGCCCAGGCCATCATCGCCGTCCAGCAGGCCTGGGATGCGCTGCCGGCGGCGGCGCGGGCCATGGGAAAGGCATGGAGCGAGAGCAGCGGCGCGGCCTGTTCGGCCGGCGTGGCCACGACCACCGCATCGAACGGGCCGCGCCGTTCGCCTTCGAGCACCAGCCACCAGTGCCGGCCATCATGGACCAGGCCCTTGACCAGGCATTCGAATGTCACGTCGTGGCGCTGTGCCAGATCGGCGACCAGGGCATTCATCCCCGGCACGCCGACATAGGCATCGGGGCCTGCATCAGGCCAGTGCGCGGCCACGCCGCGCTCTGCCCATTCGGCCACCTGCCGGGCAAAGCCGGGCGTGGTGGCGGCGCAGAACTGCGCGCCATGATCGAACCGCGCCTGGCCCAGCGGCGTATCGATCCGCCGGGTGGACATGCGCCCGCCCGGCCCGCGCCCTTTGTCAAACGCGCTGACCACGTGGCCGGCCCCCACCAGCCGGTCAGCGCAGGTCAGGCCAGCAAGCCCCGCCCCGATGATCCCGAAATGCAATGTCCCCTCCCGTCCGCGTCAGCCGCGGCCCATCAGCGACATCACCTCGCGGCGCGAGCTGGCGTCTTGCAGGAAGCAGCCGAGCATGCGGCTGGTGACCATGCCCACGCCCGGCGTGCACACGCCGCGCCCGGTCATGCAACCATGCTGCGCCTCGATCACCACGGCCACGCCCTGGGGCTGCAAATGGTCCCAGATGCACTGCGCCACTTCGGCGGTCAGGCGCTCCTGCACCTGAAGGCGGCGGGCATAGCCGTGGAGCACGCGGGCCAGCTTGGAAATGCCGACCACGCGGTTGTTGGGCAGGTAGGCGATCGAGGCCTTGCCGGTGATCGGCGCCATGTGGTGTTCGCAGTGCGACTGGAACGGGATGTCGCGCAGCAGCACGATCTCGTCATAGCCGCCCACTTCCTCGAACGTGCGGGTCAGGTGCACGCTGGGATCTTCGCGATAGCCCTGGCAATATTCCAGCCAGGCGCGGCCAACGCGCGCCGGCGTATCGATCAGGCCTTCGCGGCTGGGATCTTCGCCGGCAAAGCGCAGCAGCGTGCGGATCGCTTCCTGCACCTCTTCGGGCACGGCCGGCTTGGCCGCCGGGGCGTGATGGTGTGCGCTGCTGTCGTGGCCAGCGTGGTTGTGGCTGGCGTCATCGCAACCGTCGTGGCTGTCTTGCGCGGAGGCGAAATCGAGAGTCATCAGGTTCATGGCGGAATTCTCCGGCCCGGGGAGGCTGCGCGCAGATGCGCATCAGAGCAAGACCGGGCATGCACTTCGGACTTGCAGTTGGCAGCGGGCCGCTACAACATGGCCGAAAGGACACTGGAGCGAAGCGCGCGCCGTGCCACATGAGGAAACATGCTGATATCCGAGATGATAACGGCAAGCCCGGTCGCTGCGGTCATCAGCAACCCCCGCTTGCCTGATAACCCGATCGTGGAATGCAATGCCGCGTTCGAAGCACTGACCGGCTATGAGCGGGACGAGATCATCGGTCGCAACTGCCGCTTTCTGCGCGGGCCAGGCACCGAGCCTGACCTGACGGCAGAGCTGCGCGCCGGCATCCGCGAAGGCCGGCCGGTCTTGGTCGAGATCATCAACTACAAGAAGGACGGCACGCCGTTCCGCAATGCCGTGATGGTCGCGCCGATCTTTGACGCCCAGGGGGAACTGGAATATTTCCTTGGTTCTCAAGTGGATGTCAGCAAGGCTGCCGATCTTGAGGCCGGCAATACGGCTGGCGCTGCCCGCGCCCAGGCGGCGCGCGATGCCGTGGCGCTGCTCTCGCCGCGCCAGCGCGAAATCTTGGTGCACATGGCTGCCGGCAAGCTCAACAAGCAGATCGCCTACGAACTCGGCCTGTCGGAACGCACGGTGAAGATGCACCGCTCGTCCGTGATCCGCACCCTGGGTGTGCGTACCAGTGCCGATGCCATCCGCGTGGCGGTAGAAGCCGGGCTCTGATCCTGATTGCTGGTGTTGACGAGAGGCTCGCCCTTAAGGGCAAGCCTCTCGTTCAGCTTTACATCAGCCGCCAGGTGATCGGCACGGTCAGCGTGGTCGGCCCGCCGGGAGGGGCCGGCAGGTTGCCGGCGCGGCGCGGCAGGGCCAGCGCCTCGCGATCGAGCGTGGCCGAGCCAGAGCCGCCGACCAATTCGGTTTTGTCGATCGCGCCCACCGCGCTGATATAGACCTTGACCTTGGCGGTGCCTTCCTCGCCGCGCATCTGCGCCGTCGGCGGATAGGTCTGCTTGGAGGCGATGATGCGGGTGACCTGGCGATACCAGTCAGCGCTTTGCGCATGGGCGGCGCCGGCCAGGCCGGCAGCGAAACAGGCAACGGCAAGGGCCGCGGCGCGCACACGGGAATGATGCATCGGGGGTGTCCTTCGTTGTCGAACAGGGGTGACGAAACAAGGGGCGTTGCAGCCGCAAGGATTCGCCTCGCCTCTGCAACGCTGCCGTTATCCCCGGCGCGGGGTTAGCATCGCCATGCGCCGCCCCTGCGGACAATTACGCAGGCTGCGCTTCAGAACTCGCTCCAGTCATCCACCGCCAGATTGCCTGCGGCCGCCGCCCGGCCGGGAGCCGGACGCGCGGGCGGGGCGGCCGGTTCTTCCGATGGCAGCGTCGCGAGAGCGAGTGAGGCCGGGCGCACGACAACTGGCGCTGGTTCGGCCGGCTGCATAGGCATCACGCGCGGCGCGGCCACAGGCGTGGCATCGCCACCTGCCAGGCGAAAGCGGCCCAGCTGTTCCATCAGGCTGTCGGTCTCGCTCGACAGGGTGCGCGTGCTGGCGGTGCTTTCTTCCACCATCGCCGCGTTGCGCTGCGTGAACGAATCCATGTCTGACACCATGCGCGAGATTTCGCCGATGCCGTCGGCCTGCCTTTCGGCCGCTTCGGCAATTTCCTCGACCAGGCCCGAAACCGCGTTCACTTCGCCCACGATCTGGCGCAGCGCTTCGCCACTGCCTTCGACCAGGGCCACGCCGCCGGCGATCTGCTGTGAACTCGTGGTGATCAGGGTCTTGATATCTTTGGCCGCGTCGGCGCTGCGCTGGGCCAGGGCACGCACTTCCGATGCCACCACGGCAAAGCCCTTGCCGGCATCCCCGGCGCGCGCGGCCTCTACCCCGGCGTTGAGCGCGAGCAGGTTGGTCTGGAACGCGATGCCGTCGATCACGGCAATGATCTCGGCCATCTGGCGCGAGCTGTCCTCGATCGATCGCATCGCGCCTACTGCATCGTGGGCAATGGTTTCCACCTGGCCCGCGGTATCGCGCGCCACGCGCAGGCGGCCGCTGGTCTGCCGCGCGTTGTCGGCGGTGATCTTTACCGTGCCGGTAAATTCGTTGAGCGTGCGCGCGGTCTGCGCCAGGGCATTGGCCTGCTGTTCCGATCGGGCCGAGAGGTCTGATGAGGCGGCGGCGATTTCGTCGATGCCCAGCTTGATCGTGCGGCAGCCGGCGACGATGCGGCCCAGTACCTGGCTCATTTCACCCAGCGCGGCGTTGTAATCCATGTGCAGCTTGCCCATCGCGCCATGGCCGTTTTCCGCCACGCGGTGGGTCAGGTCTCCCTGCGCCAGGGCAGCAAGGCCGCCGCCGATCGCGCCAATGGTGACGTTGGCTTCTTCGGCGCGGGCCTGCTCTTCGCGCGCGCGCTGCACGTCGCGGGCGAACAGCGCCTTGAACCCGTCGAGCGCGCGGGCAAGCTGGCCCAGTTCGTCAGCGCGGGCCAGGCCCGGCACGTCGATCGTGATATCGCCGGCGGCCAGGCGATCCACCGCCGCGCTCATCCTTTTGACCGGCCGCGCCACCGTGGCCATCAGCACCACCAGCATGAACACCGCCACGACCAGCGCGGCGACGGCGGCCCCCACCATGAAGCGCTGGGCCGAGGTGTAGATCGTTGCGCTCTGTTCCGAAATCGCCCCGGCGCCCTTGGCGTTGAGATCGATCAGCTGCAGCACGAGGTCTTCCAGCGCGTAATAGTGATCAAGCGATTCGGCATTAAGCGCGGCATGGGCGGCGGCAGGATCGCTTTGCGCCACGGGGATCAGGCGATCGGTATCGGCGGTGAAATCGCGCCAGCCTTTCTCGAACTGGTCGAGCAGCGCCTTTTGCTGCGGCGTGGCGATCTCGCTGCGGTAATCGGCAATGGTCTTGTCGATCACCACTTGCGCGTTGCGCGCCAGCTTGGCCGAGCGCGGCCCGGGGGTATAGACCACCTCGGCCTGCTTGATGCGGTATTGTGAGAGATAGCTGTGCAGATCACCCAGCGATTGCGAGGCCGGCAGCCAGCGCTCGCGCATTTCGGTGGCGATCGCGTTCACCTCGCCGATGCGGTTGACGCCCACGACGCTGATCGCGGCCATCACCGCCAGCAGCACGGCAAAGGCTGACATCAGCTTGGCAGAGATATTGAAACGAAGCATGGCGGCTGGCTCCGGCGGTTTGCGGCAATCGCCGGAAAACTAGAGCGGGGGCCTTCACGGATCGGTAACCATACCCCTGTGGATCGTTGCTATCGCGGCGTTAACCATGCTGTGCATCGGGCCATTTACCGGCCGCGTACGGATCGGCAGGATGGCGCGATGAAGATCCGATTCGCCGTGATGGCCCTTGCCGCCGCAAATCTCGCCTGTGCCTCTGCTGCTCTCGCCGCCCCCGCGCGCAAGGCCGCCCCGGCCAGGGTTGCCCCCGCGCCAGTGCCCGTGCCCGATGTGGCGACCGTGGCCCTGGTGACCGACCAGGGCACCATCGTGGTGGAACTTGATGGCAAGCATGCCCCTATCAGCGTGGGCAACTTCCTGCATTACGTCGATGCCAAGCGCTATGACGGGATGACGTTCTATCGCGCCATGCATCTGGAATGGGGGCAGCAGCCCAATGGCCTGCTGCAGGGCGGCATCCGCGATGCGGCCAAGCTGTTCAAGCCGGTGGCCCATGAACCGACCAGCCAGACCGGCATCCTGCACAAGGCCGGCACGCTGTCGCTGGCGCGGCTGGCGCCGGGCACGGCGACCTCGGATTTCTCCATCCTGTTGTCAGACATGCCCGGTCTGGATGCCGATCCGGCCAATGCCGATCCCGATCGGCAGCTGGGCTATGCCGCGTTCGGGCATGTGGTTGCGGGCATGGATGTGGTGCGCAAGATCTGGGACATGCCGATTTCACCCACCATGGGCGAAGGCGCGATGCGCGGGCAGATGCTGGCGCAGCCGGTGAAAGTGATCACCGCGCGGCGCGTGGCGAACCAGACGCCTGCGCCTGTGCCCGCGCCAGCGCCAACAACGACACCCTGATCAATTGGGGCAGGCTACCGCCGCACTCTGGCCGCGACGAAACAGCACCACGCGATAGAAGAACGCGTCGCTGCCAAAGGCCTGGTTCGGCCCGGCAACAATGTCGAGCCGATCCCCCTTCGCCAGGTCCACCGGCAGTGGGCCGGGTTGCAGACCGCTGGTCAGCACGCCCTGCCACAGCGCCTTGCCATTGCGCAGCACGGTGAGGTCCACCCCGTCGCCGCCCGGCGCCTTGGCAAAGCAGCCACGCAGGTCCAGCGCCTGGGCTGCCGGCGCGGTATAGCGCCACACCGCGCGCAATGGCGCAGCGGCATCGCCGGCCGGTGCGGCGCTGGTGGCGTTGATGCGCAGCGGCTTGCTGAACTTGTTGCCGAAATAGCCGGTCCACGTATCGTCCAGCCAATCGAGCGCGGTATCGCTGCCCGCCCGGTTGCGCACGAAATAGCGCCAGGCCGGCGTGCCCCATCCCAGCAGGGTATCGGCCACCACGGCCGAGGCACCCAGAGTATAGCCCGTGCCGACGAGCACGATCGGCTGATCCCCGATCATCGGCGTGGCCAGTGCCTGCCCCGTGGGGCCATAGGCCCGCGTGCCGCTGCCCAGTACCAGCCCGCGCGGGGCGCCCCAGATCACCGTGGTATCGCTGCCCAGGCGATAGGCGAACAGCAGCGGATCGCCCAGATCCAGCCGCAACGGGCGCCCCTTGGGCAGGACGTTGGCCTGCAGAAAGCGGAACGCGCGGCCCTGGACCTTGATCGCGGTGCCGGCAAACAGCCCCATGGTGGGAAACCCGCCCTGGTCGATCAGGGCGTACCAACTCGCCTGTCCCACGCCACCGGCGGCCAGCATCGTCGCCTGCTTGACCAGCTCGCCTGCCGCCGTGGCCTGGTCGCTGGTGGCGAGGCCAAATTCGGTGGCCCAGACCGGCACGCGCTGCCCGGCGCCGTCCATGGCGGCGGTCAGTTGCGCCAGTTCCACGTCCACCCCTTCGGCGCGGTTGCGATAGGGATGCACGGCAAGGCCATCGACCTGCGCGAGCAGCCCGGCGGCAAACAGCGGGCGCAGGAAACCCGTGCCGATCATGTTGGTCGATCCACCCAGCAGCGCCGGGTTGCCGCCCAGCCGCGCATGGGCCGCTGCGGCAATCCGCACATAGGCGGCCACGCTGTCGATCCCAGCGGCAAAGACCATGGCGCGGCTGCCGTTGATCTCGTTGCCCAGCTCGATCGCGGCCAGGCAGTTGCCGAACTTGTCCTTCAGCGCGCCCAGATAGGCGGCAAACGCCGTGCGGCCCTGTTCTGAAGAGACCCACAGGCCGTTGTCATACAGCGGGTTGGCAGGAATCTCCGTCAGGATCAGGCGCCGCCCGGCCTGGCACGCCGCCATCAGGTTCTGCGCCGCCGCGCTGTCCAGGGTGTAGCGCCCCTTGGCTGTCTCCCCCGTCGCCCAGGGCAGCGAATCGCGCAACAGCGGCGCTTGCGCCTGTGCCGCCAGATCGCCCATCCCGGCTGGCCAGCCCTGGCTGAAATGGGTTTGCGCACCCAGCAGCAGGGACGCGCCCACGGCAGGCGCTGCCGCCTTGGCCGCGCTTGACGTTGCGGCCGCAGGGGCCACGCCGCCGGCGCTGCTTGCCAGCGTTACCGGCGCAGCGCCTGGCGTGGCGCTGGCCGAAGAGGTGGCCTTGCCCGTGGTGATGATCACCGTCGCCGCCAGGGCGGGGGCCGCCACAATGCCGGCCGTGACCAGCAGCGACTGGCGAAACCGGGTGTTCTTAATAAGCGCCATTAGCGGCCGTCCTGCACGTTGCCAGCAACAGGCGGCAGGGATTCGCCACCCGAGAGGCACAGTCTTGCCGCAATCGTTTAACATGGCCGCTCCAGACGCGGTTGACGCCGGCGCAGTCTTCGTTGCCAGGAACATATTGGCTATTAAGGGGAAATACTTGGGCTTTCATCACCGGCCAAGCCTGCGCCGCACGGTTGGCAAGGCTTGGCGCAATCGTCCGGGCCAGCGTCAAGCGTGCGAGAGACACCCGCATTGCCCGGATCAAGTGTACGACTGGTATCGATCCTTTGACGATTGATCACGCTACGGTGACCGACCGTGATGCCGACACACGCCTCGCCGATTCGGCACCATCGCGCCCCGGCATGGCCGCTGCCTTGTCCAGGCTTTCCCCGCTGGCGTGCCCCCTGATGCGGTGCCGCTGGATCAGGTGGTGATCACGGCGGGCGAACGGGTGCCGGCGTTGATGTTGCCGGCCCTCCCCGTGCGCTTTTTCAGGCAGTGCGTGCAGTTGGGAGGAAAGTAAAATCTGCCATCATGAATAAATTTCCACTGAATATTATCAGGAATAGGTATTTATAATTCTGAAATGGCGAGGGAGTGAATAATATGATGCAAATTGACTTTGAATTATATCATTGCTGAATTTTGAAATTTCCACTTGAATTTTTTGCAGAAATTCTGCATAGGCTGCGCATCGCCCCCCGTCATGATGCAAAATCTTGGATGCAATCGGCGCCTGAGAGACCATCGTGCTCCCGCATCTGGCAGGAGAACGGCCGTGGACCTCAATCATCTTCTTTTTCAGCATCAGGTTGCGGTGATGGATGCCCAGACGCGGCAGGACCATCGCGCCGGCAGCCGCTATGATCTCGTGCGGCATTATGAAACCCGCATTGCGCGGCTGCGCCAGAAGCTGGGCGTGGCAGCCTATCCGGAATGGTGCACGCTGCCTGCGGCCGGGTCAGCCGCTGCCGCCTGAGGCAGGCTGACGGGACAGCACGTCACCCATTTTTCGGCCCCGCTTCCTTCCGCCTGTGCACCACGCACGGGCGAGTGATCAACCGGCGCCCCCCGCCTCCCCCCTGCACGAGGTTTTCCCATGACAACCATCACCACCACGCGCGCGCTCAACCTGTCGATCGACGAGGGCGATGCCGCCAAGCGGTGCAAGGCCAATGCCCTGCGCATCAGTTCGATCGAGCCGCTCAAGTCTGGCGGCACGCATCTGGTGTTCGTGACGATCGAGGATGCCGACAAGGCGCGCATCCTGTTCAAGTCATCGCTGGCTACCGGCCGCGTCGTGCGTTTCCCGTTCATGGGTGCATCGACGCGCCACCTCTATTGATTTTAACGCCTGGCTAGATGGGGCGCCCGGGGCGCGGGAGGGCAGCCAGCCCTTCCTCCACCACATCGCCCACCCGCGCCAGGTCTGCCGCGCTGATGCAATAGGGCGGCAGGACATAGACGGTATTGCCCAGAGGGCGCAGCAGCACGCCATGATCGCGGGCAAAGGCCATCAGGTGCGGCGCCAGGGCGGAAAGATAGCCGCCATCGGGCGTGGCGAAATCCACGGCGATGATCGTGCCGCAGCGGCGGGGATGTTGCGCGCCGGGCAGCGCGGCGAGGCGATCGAGCAGTGTCTGCTGGTTCTGCCCCAGGGCATCGATGCGCGCCTGCACCGGCTCTTCACGCCAGATCGCCAGGTTTTCCACCGCCGCCGCGCAGGCGATCGGGTTCGCGGTATAGCTGGACGAGTGGTAGAACAGCTTGGCCCGGTCGGTTGACCAGTGCGCGGCAAAGATCGGCTCTTGCGCCACGGTGACCGCCAGCGGCATCGATCCGCCGGTCAGGCCCTTGGCCAGGCACAGGATATCGGGCACCACGCCGGCCTGGTTGCACGCCAGCAGGGTGCCGGTGCGGCCAAACCCGGTCATCACCTCGTCGGCAATGAACAGCACGCCATGGCGGCGGCACACCTCGGCCATCGCGGCCAGCACAGCGGGCGGATAGAACAGCATGCCGCCCGCGCCCAGCACCAGCGGCTCCACGATCAGCGCAGCCGGGTTTTCGCGGCATGCGGCTTCCAGGGCTTCGATCGTGTTGGCGCCATCGCCGGTTGGAAACGGGATCGTGCCCACATCGAACAGCAACGGCGCATAGGCCGCGTTATAGACCCCGCGTTCCCCCACCGACATCGTGCCGATGGTATCGCCGTGATAGGAATGCTCCATCACCAGGATGCGATGGCGTGCCTCGCCACGGTTGGCCCAGAAGCCCAGCGCCATTTTCAGCGCCACTTCCACGCAAGTGCTGCCGCTGTCGGAAAAGAACACGCGGGTCAGCGCTTCGGGCAGCATGGCCACTAGGCCGCGCGCCACGTCTTCGGCGGGCTGGTGTGTCCAGCCGGCAAAGATCACTTGGTCCAGCCGCTCGGTCTGGGCGCGGATTGCGGCCATGATGCGCGGGTTGTTGTGGCCATGCGTGGTCACCCACCACGACGAGATCGCATCGATCACGCGGGTACCGTCTTCCAGGATCAGCGCCGCCCCTTCGCCGCGCGCCACCTTGGGAATGGGCAGTCCCAGCCCGTGCTGCCAGAACGGATGCCAGACGGGCGAGCCGGTCATGCGAAATCCTCCAGCGCAAAGCCGCGGGCAAAGGCGGCGGCCAGGGTTTCCGGGGTAAGCGGATCGAGCGGGTCGAGCCGGCCCAGGCGGCGCACCTTGCCCATCGCGGCGATGGTCTGTTCGTTATCTGCGTTCTCGGCGCCGACGAAGGCGATGCCGTGGATCGGCACGCCGCGCGCGCGCAGGGCTTCGAGCGTCAGCAGGCTGTGGTTGATCGTGCCCAGCGCCGTGCGCGCCACCACGATCACCGGCAGGTTCCACCAGGCAAACAGATCGGCATAGAGCGTGCCGCGCGTGATCGGCACCAGCGCGCCGCCGGCGCCCTCTACCACCAGGCGTTCATGATCGGGCGGGGAAAGCCGCGCCGGATCGATCTGCAGTCCGTCCAGCTCTGCCGCGCGGTGGGGCGAAAGCGGCTGCGTCAGCCGATAGGCTTCGGGCAGGATCAGTTCGGGCGGCAACTGTGCCAGCGCGGCCACGGCATCGCGGTCTGCCCCGTCATCCAGGCCGGATTGCACCGGCTTCCAGTAATGCGCGCGCAGCGCACCGGCGAGGGCGGCACTGAACACGGTCTTGCCGATGCCGGTATCGGTTCCGGTCACGACATAGCGGGTCATCACAGGATCTCCTCAAGGGTGGCGGCCAGCGCATCGACATCGGCGGGGGCGGCGTTGAGCGTCAGGGATATGCGCAGGCGGCTGGTGCCGGCCGGCACGGTGGGTGGGCGAATGCCGCGCACATCGAACCCGGCGACCTGCAGCCGTGCGGCCACGGCCATGGTGCGCGCGTCATCGCCCAGGATGAGTGGCATGACCTGGCTGCCGCTGACGCTGGCGCCCAGCGGGCCCAGCCGGCGTGCGGCATGGTCGATCAGCGCGGACAGTGCGGCGCGGCGCTCTGGCTCGTCGGCGCAGATGCGCAAGGCCTCGCGCACGGCGCTGGCCATCAGCGGGCTGGGCGCGGTGGAAAAGATGAACGGGCGGCCGCGGTTGACCAGGAAATCGCGCACCACGCGCGGGCCGCAGACCAGCGCCCCTTCGCAGCCCAGCGCCTTGCCGCAGGTGCGCAGCACGATCACGTCTTCGCGCCCATCGAGATGCGTGGCAAGGCCGCGCCCATCGGGGCCGAACACGCCGGTGGCGTGCGCCTCGTCGATCACCAGGATCGCGCCATGGCGCTGCGCCACAGCGGCAAGATCATCCAGCGGGGCGCGGTCACCATCCATCGAATAGAGGCTTTCCACGCAGAGCCACAGGCGCCCGGTATGGCCCTGCGCGCGCCATTGCGCCGCTAGCGTGGCAAAGGCATCGGCGTCGTTGTGCGCGGCCATGGCGGTGCGCGCGCGGGTCAGCCGCAGGCCTTCGTGGACCGAGGCGTGGATCAGTTCGTCATAGATCACCAGGTCTTCGCGCTGGGGCAGGGTGGCAATCAACGCCACGTTGCCGGCATAGCCGGCGCTGAACCACAGCGTGCTTTCGCAGCCGAAGAAGGCGGCGGCTTCTGCCTCCAGCGCCTCGTGCTCGGGATCGTTGCCGCGCAGCAGGCGCGATCCGCCCGACCCCACCGCCACGCCGCGCGCCAGGGCATCGGCCACGGCAGCGCGCAGGCGCGGGGCTTGGGCCAGGCCAAGATAATCGTTGCTGGCAAAATCCACGCCGGCGCGCGGGGCCAGCGTGCGCAGGCGGGCGCGCGCCTGCAACCCCGCCAGATCGGCGGACTGGGCCTGCCACAGATCCGTGGCGTTCACGCTGTCCATGCGATCAGGCCGCGCAGCCGCCCGAGCAGCCGCCAACGGCTTTCATCGCGCGCAGCGGCTCTTCGCCTTCCATGGGCCTCAGGCCCAGGCGCGCGAACA
>NZ_QBUE01000022.1:0-56364 GCF_003058045.1 Novosphingobium sp. GV079
GCCCCGATCGGGGCCCCTGTGCTTTGAATCTGCCGCAACGTCAGTGGCCTACTTTTACTCCGCCACAGTGGCCGGTTTTTGCTCCGCCGTTGACAACTTGGCGGTCAAGACGCTCTATCGCTCGCGTGGGGAGACCCAGCGCGTCAATCTGGCCGACGCGTTGATCCGCAATCGGATCGATCCGAAGGCCAAGCAAGTTTACGAGGACACGGTCGCGCGACTGCGAACTTGTCTAAAAATCCGCAATCAATATGCGCACACGAACTGGGTCCGCGCCGCAGGGGACCGACTTTGCTACGTTGACATCGAAGAGCTCGCCGAGCGAAGCGATGCGGTAAGCATGGGCAACATATCGCTCTATAGACTGGACATGGATATCATCGAGGACCAAGCGCGCTTCTTTGCAGAGGTAGCGCAAAACCTGAATTATCTTTGCATGGAGGTCCAATACCTCAATGGCTCTATCAAATTGAGGGGCTTTCACTACATCCAGAACATAGCACGACCGAAGATGGCGATTAAGCTGAACGGCTCGGTTTAGGAAAAATCGTTTAGCTCTCGCCCTGCGGCGGTTTAGGGTTCACTGGTGCGATAGATCGATGAGCTTTGGACATGCCTGCCTGCCGCCAATCTCCGTCGCCCAGCCGGCCGCCTAGTCATCATCAAACCCGACGCCATCGGCAGCGAGCTTGACCATATAGGCCCACGCGCCCAGGTAGCCGGCCCCGCGCACACGTTCGGGCCCAGCGTCCTCCGCTGCCACAGCACATTCGCCCAGCACCTCGGCCAGTTCCATTTTAGTGCAGATCCCTTTTCGTTCCAGCAGCCCGCCCAGGGCCGCGAGAGCAGTGCCGATCGCGATTGCAGCGTCGTGGTCCATCGTCTTTCCCTACCGTTACGGGAAGGCGACCATGATGGATTGCGGCAGCGCCGCCTATTCCCAGAAATGGGGATAGACGGTCCATATCGCAGCCTTGAGCGGGCAAAACCTACGAAGCCGTTCATTCGGTGGAGAGCGTGTCGCCCGGCTGGATGTCGCCACGCAGCCAGCGGCTGAGAGATTGGACCCGGGAGCAAGCCCACAAGATCCATGCGGTCATTTCATGCGCGCGGCCGCCGAGAATGGCCGCTAGATCGGGGACCAGCACGGCGGTACCCTGCATATTGACCGTGGCCGCGTTGTTGGTGGTCACACCATAATCGATGTCAGTGCCGATGACGCAATTGGCGCCCAGATCGAGCGCTTTGCGCACCAGGATCGCTTTGGCGATTGCCTCGCCCTTGTTCGCCTTGAATGCCATGCCGGTGTTCTGGTTGACCGCGCCGAACATATCGGAAACGCCTTGGCTGAACTCGTTGAACAGGCCAGTGCCTACCGTCACGTTGGCCGTGACTAAGCCGATGGCCTGGTAGGCATTGCCATGGGGCAGGACGCCGACTGTGAGCGTTGGGAAAAACGACAGTCGCGCTTCGATGTCGGTCTTGAGCTGTTCCCGTTCTCCGTTGAGTCGGGCATGCGCTTCCTGTCTGAACTCGCCGCCGCAGTGGTCGCACAGTTCGGCATAGTCCGAGCCGTTGACGAAATTGACCATGCGGAGGTCTTCGGCGCTGACGCGAAGGTTAGCGTTCGAGAAAATTCCAGCCTGACTGATTTTCGACCCGCACTGCGCGCATGCTTCAGACATATTGCCCCCCTGATTCGACAGCCAGACTTTGGCAGGGGGCGCCGATCGCGACCATACCAATGGTGCGAGCCTGCGCATTCGCGTTCGCCCCAGCGTCAAGTGTTGGACATGCCGGTGGCGCAATAGACAGCCTTAGCGATGCCAGCCCGAACGCGATTAAATGTTTCAGGATGTCTGGCGAAGCCTGTCGCCTTTGATGCCCACATCGTAACAAGCCCGGCTTGTAGTCTTTGAAACGGCTTCAAAAACTGACCAGAGGGTGAGCAGACGAGCCGCCTGCCTGTGAACGGGCAAATCGAGAACGGCGGGCAACAGGAAGAACCCGATCAAGTTTGAGCGCAGGAACAAATCCCGTGATGGCTTCCGTGTCGCGATACGCCTGTCGCCCGACAGCACACACCAGCCGCCTTCACGCCCGAGATGTTCGATCCACTCCTCATCCGGCAGGCTTCCAGTGCCGAATTTGTCGCGGATATGGATGACGTCATGTTCGCTGTCGAACAGGGCGGCCAAGCCCCGAGCGAGCTTAGGTGACAGGTTGTTGTCGACCAGGAGTTTCACGCTGCCTTTCGCGTGCCGAGGCTTTGCTGGTAAGCCAACGCGTCCCGCAGCAACCGCACAGGTAGCTCATAGACCTTGGCGGCTCGCTCAACCGATCCTTCGGCTTTGACAATCTGCATCGCCCGCGCAGTCGTCATGCCGGTCTGAGCAATAATGGGCTGGCCGAATGCCCGTTGAGGATCGGCAACAACCGTTTTCTTTCCGGGGAGCAGCCACCACCGCTCAGCGCCGCTATCGCCGAAGTCCAGCCCTTGAAGGCTCGGCTCCACCACGTGCCTGAACACGCCCTGGCTCTTTTTCAGATCGATCAGCTCCGGCTCGGCCAGTTCCTTCGTGATCTCGAGGAAGATCGATTTTCCGTCGGTTTTGAACTGGCGGGTAGAGAATGGCCGGTCATCCCCAACAATTCCCCGGGCTCGCTGAATGCAGGTCCGAATGGTGGGCAGCCCTATGCCTTGGCGGCGCAGCGCATTCACAATGCGAGCTTCGACCAAATCGCGGAAGCCTAGAAGCAAGCCGTCATCGCCCACGGCATATTGCGGCTTCCACAACTCCGCCTCTGACTTCCCATCGTGATCATAGCCCATCAGCCAGCGCTTCAAGGTGCTGGCATTCATGCCCACCATGCGCGCCGCCTCGGGGGCGGTGTAGATCCCAATGCCGTAGTTGGAAGCGTTCATAGCTCTCGGTATAACCAGAGATGCTTTCACTTCCCTACTGGAAATTCGCAGCCCGGGCAAAATGCC
Organism: Novosphingobium sp. GV079; assembly: GCF_003058045.1. NCBI lineage: Bacteria > Pseudomonadati > Pseudomonadota > Alphaproteobacteria > Sphingomonadales > Sphingomonadaceae > Novosphingobium > Novosphingobium sp. GV079. The sequence goes on from NZ_QBUE01000022.1 coordinate 2,993, forward strand.
AAAGGCCGGCGCCACGTCCAGCCTTGGACAACGTCGACCAAACCCAGTTGAGGGGACTTGTGTGGGGACCAGTCGCGGCAGCCACGACCGAAGCAACTGATATTACTGCATAATATCGAAGGACGATGGAGGCCCGAGCCGGAATCGAACCGGCGTAAACGGATTTGCAGTCCGGTGCGTCACCACTCCGCCATCGGGCCTCTCGTCGCGCGGCGCCGGGTGGGGCCGCGGGTGGGAGACGGGCGGTTAGCCGAGAGTGGCGCGCATCGCAACGGGATTCTTTGCACGACCGGGGATTATCCCCGGCCATGCACGCGCATCAGGATCAGGCGTCCTGTTCGCCCGACGGATCATCCGCAGGGTTGCTCGTGACGGCGCGGCCCTTGAAGCCCTGGGCGATCACGTACCATTCCGAGGAGTCCTTGCGGCTGGCCGGCGGTTTGGCGTGCTTCACCGTGGTGAAATTGCGCTTGAGGATGGTGAGCAGGTCGCCGTCGGTGCCGCCGGCAAAGACCTTGGCGACGAAGGCGCCGCCCGGGGCCAGGGTGTTGATGGCGAAATCCACTGCCGTTTCCACCAGGCCCATGGTGCGCAGGTGGTCGGTCTGCTTGTGGCCCACGGTGTTGGCGGCCATGTCCGACAGCACGAGATCGGGCGGGCCGTCGAGCGCGCCTTCCAGCGCAGCAGGGGCTTCATCGGCCATGAAGTCCATCTCGAAGATGGTCACGCCATCGATCGGCTCGGTCGGCAGCAGGTCGATCCCGACCACGCGCGCGGCCGGTGCCTTCTTGCGCACCACCTGGCTCCAGCCGCCCGGTGCAATGCCGAGGTCGACCACGCGCTGCCGCCCCTTGAGCAGGGCAAAGCGTTCGTCCAGCTCGATCAGCTTGAACGCGGCGCGGCTGCGCCAGCCTTCGGCGCGGGCCTGTTTGACGTAGGGATCGTTGATCTGGCGCGAGAGCCAGCGCGCCGAAGACGCCGTGCGCTTCTTGGCGGTTTTCAGGCGTTCGTGCGGATCCTTGCCGGAACGGCTCATGGGGTTGCTCCACTATTGAGTTGGCGCAGCGCCTCGCGGCTGCGCACGGCATCGCCGCCAGTGGCCATGAGGGAGCGCAGGATGCCTTCGCGGATGCCGCGATCGGCAATGCCCAGCCGATCGGCCGGCCAGATATCGAAAATGGTTTCCAGGATGGCGCAGCCCGCCACCACCAGGTCAGACCGCTCGCGCCCGATGCACGGCACGGCGATCCGCTCGGCCGGCGAGAGATGCGCCAGGCGCTGGCTGATGCCGCGCATCGCCGCGGTCGGCACGATCAGCCCATCGACCGCGCGCCGATCATATTGCGGCAGACCCAGGTGGAGGCTGGCCAGCGTGGTCACCGTACCGCTGGTGCCGAGCAGGCGAATCGCCCCTTCGGCCAAGGCGCGCGCGCGGGTGGGCGCGATGCGCTCGATGAACGGGGCAAAGCCTTCGGCGACGCGCGCGCGCATGTCGGCATAGGCGGCGGCGCGCGCGGCCGGGCTGTCGGCGATCGGCCCCACACCTTCGGTGAGCGAGACTACGCCCCACGGCACGCTTTGCCAATCGAGGATGCGCGGCACCGGATCGGCCGGATCGACCAGCACCATCTCGGTCGATCCGCCGCCGATGTCAAAGATCATGGCCGGCCCATCGCCATGTTCGAGCAGGATATGGCAGCCAAGCACGGCCAGCCGCGCCTCTTCCTGGGCGGTGATGATGTTAAGGCGGATACCGGTTTCGCGGTGCACCCGCTCGATGAATTCGGCGCCGTTGCTGGCGCGGCGGCAGGCTTCGGTGGCGACCGAGCGGGCCAGGTGGACATTGCGCTTGCGCAGCTTTTCCGCGCAGACATGCAACGCGGCCAGCGCGCGGTCCATCGCCGCGTCGGACAGGCGGCCAGACTGGGCCAGTCCTTCGCCCAGACGCACCACCCGGCTGAAGGCATCGATCACCACGAAATGCCCACCGGCCGGCCGTGCGATCAGCAGGCGGCAATTGTTGGTGCCAAGATCGATCGCGGCATAGGCCTGGCGATGAAACGGCACCGGCTTGTGCCAGGCGCGCGCCGCGCCCTGGGCCACGGCCTCGTCAGCGGCAAACAGCGCTTCGGGCAGCACCTCTCGCCCGGCGGGGACAGCCGATGGCGCCGCCACAGGATCTGGCTGTGCCATGCCGGATTGCGGCGCTGCTGCAGCGCCGGGAGCGGGGGATACGGCAAGGGGCGTGGCAACGGCGGCCGGCGCCGGCCTGCCCCGGCGCGCGCCGGTGCGGCCCCGGCTTCTCGCGCGGCCGTTGCCCTTGGCCTTGGCCTTGCCCTTTGTCGGTGCGGCGCCTTGCGCTGCGCTATGGCCGGCCGGCGTGGCGGCGGGCGGCTGTCCGGCGGCATCGGGCACGGGTGCGGCCTTGCGCGGCCCTCGCTGCCTGTTCCTTCCGCCGGATCGCGGCCCTCGTCCCCTGGCCGGCGGAGTGGATTCCGCCATGATACAAATTCGCTTATGTTTTCCCGCCGGCATCGGTGCCGGTCGGGTACTTGCCTGTCACCGTAGCGTCATGGCGCCCGCGCGGCAAGGTTCGCCCCCGGCAAGCGCCCCGGCGAGGCCACGCCAGCCCTGGCGCCGGCGCGATCAACCGGCGCGATCGCACCCTGATGCAGAGGCGAAAAAACGGGTTGACGCTCTGAAACGGCCCGACTAGAGGGGCGCCTCCCGATGCCCCGTCGTCTAAAGGTAAGACTACGGACTCTGACTCCGTCAATCGAGGTTCGAATCCTCGCGGGGCATCCAATTTTCTGAAATCGCAGAATATTCTTTTCGGCTTGGCATGATTGCCGGCTGCCTTGGTGCGTCTGCGCGCCATTGGCCTGCGCCACGCCCGCTGCGGCGGCGGCAGGCGCCCACGTGCCGCGCGGGGATCACCGTCCGGGCGGTATGATTCTTTTCATGTTTTTGCAGGCATAATCCTGGTTTGCGAAGGAATTCGACCGACTGGGGGAGAATGCTGTTGCGCGCGTCGCGTCCATTTCGCTGGTTCGCCGAAATCGGGGATGATCCCGCGCTGGCCGTGTCGCAGGCGGTGAACCTGCAACGCCAGGTGCCGCTGCTCTATGGCCTGCTGCTGATCAATTCGCTGGCCGTGGCGATCACCCACCGCCACCAGGCACCGGCGGTCCTGACGATCAGCGTGCCCGCCGTGCTGTTTGCCATCACCTTCTTCCGCATGATCCACTGGCTGCGCCAGGCCCGCAAGGGCGTGCCCACTGCGGAACAGGCGCGGCGGCAGTTGCGCGCGATCACCGCCGTATCTGGCCCGGTGGCGCTTGCCTATGTCGGCTGGTCCCTGGCGCTGGCGCCCTATGGCGGCCCGTTCGAGCAGGCGCACGTGGGGCTCTATATCTCCACCACGGTGATCGGCTGCATCTTCTGCCTGATCGTGCTGCCCCAGGCCGCGCTGCTGGTGGCGCTCACCGTGCTGCCGGCGTTCATCATCATGTGCCTGGCGCGCCAGCAGCTGATCTTCGTGACGATCGGGATCAACGTGGCGCTGGTCCTGGCCGTGCTGCTGCGCGTGCTGTTCAACAGCTTTGCCCATTTCGAAGGCCAGGTCCGCGCCGGCACGCTGCTGACGGCACAGCACGCCGAACTGCAGCGGCTGAACGAGGAAAACCGCCGCCTCGCCCTTACCGACGCACTCACCGGCCTAGCCAACCGCCGCCGCTTCCATGCCGATCTCGAAGCCTGGACCACCACCCACGCCGGCATGCCGTTTGCCGTGGGTGTGCTCGATCTCGATCGCTTCAAGCCGATCAACGATACCTATGGCCATCACGTGGGCGATCGGCTGCTGGCAGAAATCGGCGCGCGCCTGCGCCATGCCGCCGGCCCATCGGCCCAGGTCTATCGCCTGGGTGGTGACGAATTCGGGCTGATCGACCCGGACGTATCCGGCTTTACGCGCACCTGCGAGCGCTTGCTGCAGCAGATTCGCGCGCCATTGCAGGTGGGGGAAATCGTGCTCCATGTCGGCGCATCGCTCGGCGTGGCGCACTGCCCGCAGGCCGGCACCGGGGCAGACGACCTGTTCGATCGCGCCGACTATGCGCTATATCATGCCAAGCATGTCGAAGGTGGTGGCGTCTGCGTGTTCAGCGCCGCGCTGGAAACCGCCGTGCGGGCCGATCGCGCGATCGAAGTGGCGCTGCAGGGCAGCACGCTGGAAGACGAACTGACGATCGTGTTCCAGCCGATCATCGAACTGGCAAGCGGCCGGCTGAGCGCGGTGGAAGTTCTGGTGCGCTGGACCAGCCCCGTGCTGGGCGAGGTTTCCGCCGCCGATTTCATTGCCGTGGCGGAACGCTCCACCGCGATCCACAGCATTACCCGCGCAGTGATCCGCAAGGGCCTCAAGGCCGCGCTGCACCTGCCCGACGATGTCGCGGTATCGTTCAATATCTCCGCCTGCGACCTGACCTCGGCCACCACGCTCGCCTTCATCCGCCGCGAGATCGAGCGGACCGGGATCGATCCGGGCCGCATCTGGCTGGAAGTGACCGAAACCGCGGTCATGGCCAATGCCGAAACCGCGGCCCAGGCCTTGCAGGCCTTTCGCGACATCGGCGTCCACGTGGCACTCGATGATTTCGGCACCGGCTATTCCAGCCTCGGCTATGTCCAGCGCCTGCCGCTCGACAAGGTCAAGATCGATCGCAGCTTCGTCGCCGGGCTCGACGGGACCGATGGCGATACCATCGCGCGCGCCGTGATCACCTTCTGCCACACCATTGGGCTGAGTTGCGTGGCCGAGGGCGTGGAAACGCCCAGCCAGTGGCGCATGCTGCAGGAGGCCGGCTGCAAGCACGCGCAGGGCTATCTGTTCAGCAAGCCGCTGACGCTCGATGCGCTGCTTGCGCTTTGCACGGAATGGGAACGGCAGCGCCCCTGGGGCGCACGCCAACGCCAGCGCGGCGCAGCCTGAGCGGCAGCACCGTCGCCGGTTGCTCAGCAATAATGCGGGGAAGTCTGCTTCAGAACGGCAGCGCGCGGCCGGCGCAGATCAGCGCGGCGGCGCAGGCAAGAACCGGCACGCTGGCCAGCACGTGCCCGGCGCGGCCCGGCAGCGCGGCGATTCCCCGGCCGTGCAGCATGCGGCTGGCCAGGGGCCCAACGTGGCGCATGGGGGCGGAAAGGGGCAGGATGCGGTCCATGCCCTGTCATGGCGCCAAAGGAATTAACGCGCCGTAAAGAGGGCAGGCTTCCCCGCCCTCCAACCGAAGGCACCTATCCGCGCTTAACCCTCTTGCGGTTGCAGCCATTCCCACAGCGCTGCCAGGCATTCGCGCGCCAGCAGCTTGCTGCGTTCCGCGCTCCAGCCATAGACCGGATCGGGCAGATCGGCATTGTCCTTGAACGGCATTTCCAGCGTCATCGCCACGCAGCCAAAGCGCTGCGCCACCTGGTTGGTGGACATCGCCAGGTTGCCCTGCCCCGGCCGGGCTTCGGGATAGCCACGGCGCACCTGGAAATCGGGACTGCGCCGATCGAGAATCGCGCGATAGCGCCGGTATCCGTCGAGCTGCGCGGGCGTGAGGCCAGGAATGCCTTCAAAACCGGCCAGGAACACCGCCGGGATCGCCTCGTCACCATGCACGTCCATGGCAAAGTCCACCCCGGTGGCGTCCATCGCGTTGCGAATCGCCAGGACTTCCGGCGCGCGCTCGGCGCTTGGCTCGTGCCATTCGCGGTTGAGGTTTACGCCGATGGCATTGGTGCGCAGGTGTCCGCGCGCGCTGCCATCGGGGTTGCAATTGGGCACGATGTGGAACGTGCAGGCCTGGCGCAGCGCGCGGCCATGCGGGTCGGCCGGATCGGTGAGCATGTCCAGCGCCCCTTCCATCCACCATTCCGCCATGGTTTCGCCCGGATGCTGCCGGGCATAGAGCCACACCTGACGTGGGCCGGTGCCCAGCGTCAGGCAATCGATCGCCCGCCCGTCGAGCGACAGGCCCAGCACCTGGTGCGACACGCCCGGGCTGGCGGCAGCCTCGCTCACCAGATCGTTGTGGCGCTCGAGCGAATAGGGCGCGAAATAGGCGAACCACACCTGGTCGCCCACCGGGCGATGGCGGATATGCAGGGTGCCGCCATCGCGGCCACGGTCGAAATCGGATGCCGCGCGCGTCCATTCCTGGCGGTCTTCGGAAACGCAGGCGGAATAGCCGGGCCAACCATCGGGATAGGCCGAGGTGTTGAGCCCGGTAATCGCCAGGTCCAGCTCGCGCCCGGCCACGCCGCTGACGCGAAAATGGAACCACTGAGCAAATTCGGACTGGTTGTCGCGGCGGATGGCCAGTGTGGCGCGGGCGCCATCGACGGCCAGCACCTCGATATTGCCGGCATCGAACGCGGCGTTGACTAGAATCGGGGCGGGGGCTGAATTTTCTTGCGTCATTTGACCGAGATAGTGTCACCCGACTTGCCGGGAAAGCCCGCAAACAGCGCATGGGCCATGCGCGGCGCCAAAACATCGGCCGATGCAGCGGCAGAGCCGGTCTTTTCGGCGTTTTCGGCGCGCCCTTCCCATAACGGCTGGCCACTGACGCGATCGCGCAGCACCACGCGCAGGAACGTGGCATCGACGCGGCGCGGGCCGCCGCCGATGTTGAACCCCAGCCCCAGGCCAACCCCGCTGTGCCATCCGCCGGTAGAGCCACCCAGCCCCAGGCTGACCGGGCCATTGCCGCCGCCACGCACCTGCGCCTCGCGCGAAACCTGCACTTCGGCCACGATATCGGCAGCGCCGGGCGTCGCCGCACCAAAGCCCAGGCCCGCCACTTCGCGTTGCACGGCCATCAGCCAAGGCTGGTCAGCGAGGCTTTGCGGATCGGCCGTCGGCCCACCGCCAACCGATACCACGGTCACGGCATCATGGCCTTGGCGGGCGGTAATCTCGGGCGTGGTAAAGCGCGTGACCTGCACAGGCGCTGCCAGGGCAGGCAGCGGCGCGGCCATCAGCATCACAAAAGCCAGCCTGCGCATACCCTTTGCATCCTTCCTCAGGCGCCCGCTCGGTGCGGATCGTTCCGCTTGAGAGATAGGCATGGCACCGGGCCTGCTCAAGGGCGGCCAGGGCAGATCATGGCGCAGTTCAGGGGGTGCCTTGGGCCGGGGCAGCGCCAGCCGGCGCCAGGCCCGCCGAGCCATTACCGGGCGCGGCGGCATCGGCCACCACCACCTGGCCTTCGGGGAAGCGGGCAAACAGCGCCTTGGCCAGGCGTGTGGCCATCTTGCCGTCGTCCAGCCCGCCCTCGCCTTCGCGCGCCATCCCTTCGGCATGGCCCTCCCACAGCACGCGGCCGCTGGCCTTGTCGCGGATGCGCACGTCCATGCGCGTGGCCACGATCGCCTTGGCCGGCTTGGTAAAGTCGAGAGCCACGCCCAGCGACACGGCGGAGCCGTAGTTGCTCACCGTCGTGCTCATCGCGCCGCTGACCGGGGAATGCTTCTGCTCTTCGGGCACCACCACCTGGTGGCTGACCGCCACTTGCGCAATCTGCCCGGCATCGCTCACCGTCTGGGTGTCATAGCCATGGCCCACCAGCGAATCGACCACGGCGGCCTCGTAAACCGGCAGCTTGTCGGGCGTCGGCTCATCGGCGCCCTGTTCCAGCGCGTCAGCCGGGGCATCGACGCCAGCCACCACGATCCTGCCCTTGCCCAGCAGCGCCAGCGCATCGGCACTGCGATAGGATGTCACGTCGATGCGGCTCGACGGTTCGGCCGCCGTGGGCCCACGGCGCGGGCCGTCGAAGCCGCCATACCCGCCCCAACCGGGGCCATAGCCACCACCCCAGCCGCCCCAGCCTTGCGCCTGCGCAGTGGCCGGCGCCACGGCGAGCAGGATCGGCGCCAGCGTGGCGGTGGCAGACAACGGCAAGAGCGCGCGCGAAAGGCGGAGCATGGCAGGAAATCCCATCGACAGGGCCGCAGCTGTGCCGGAAAACGGCTGTCGCGCGGCTGAACCATATGATTTAACGCATCGGCGCGCGAAACCCTCCATGCCCGGACCGGTTTATCCCCACAACCGCGATCTGCCATGCCACGGTTGACTTTCCACAGGGGGGCCACTAACGGCGCACCTTCAGTTTCGCGCCCGGGTCGGATTCGGGCAAAGGGAATAGCCATGAAGATTCGCAACAGCCTGAAGTCGCTCAAGGACCGTCACCGGGACAACCGCGTGATTCGCCGCCGTGGCCGGACCTACGTGATCAACAAGACCCAGCGTCGTTTCAAGGCGCGCCAGGGCTAATCGCCCGGCGTGCGTGAACGTTGTGCCGCTCGCCGGCACGACGGAACGCTGATGCCAGCCCGCTTCCCGGCCCGGTAACCGCATGATTGCGGCCCCGGTCCGGGAAGCGGGCTGGTTTCGTTTGTGCCTGCCGCCCGCCTGTACCCCTGTCTGTCTGCCCCCTCCCCACGGATAACCGCGCGATGCCGCATGCCCCGAATCAGTCTGTCATCAGCCGGCCGACCATCGTGGTATGGGACGTGGGCCGCGTGCTGGTGGAATGGGATCTGGCGCTGCTCTATCGCGATGCCATTCCCGATCCGGCCGAACGCGCCCGATTCGTGGCCGAGGTGGTGAGCGAGGAATGGCACGGGCAGCACGATGCCGGCGTGCCCTGGTCCACCATGGTCGCGGCGCGCAGTGCCGAATTTCCCCAGCATGCCGCGCTGATCGCCCGCTATGCCAGCCATTGGCTGGAAAGCATCCCCGGCCCGGTGGCCGGCACGCACGATCTGATGCGCCGCCTGGCCGCGCGCGGCGTGCCGCAATATGCGATCACCAATTTCGGCGTGGACGCCTGGGCGCAGTTCCGCCCGACTTTCCCCATCCTCGATCACTGCCGCGATATCGTGGTGTCGGGGGCGGAACGGCTGATCAAGCCCGATCCGGCAATTTTCGAGCTGGCCGCACGCCGATTCGGCCAGGCCCCCGAAACCATGCTGTTCATCGACGACAATGCCGCCAACATCGCCACGGCCCGCGCGCTAGGCTGGCACACGCACCACTTTGCGCAAGGTGCCACTGCCCTGGAAGCCGATCTGCTGGCCCACGGCCTGCTCTAGGACGTACCTGCAAATCCTTGCCGTATAGACCTTCGTCACCCCGGACATAATCCGGGGTCCCGCTTTCTTTGCGCCAAACACATACGGTTAAGGTAAAGAGCGGGACCCCGGCTCCAAGGCCGGGGTGACGCTGGAAAGGCGAAACGACCCAAACCTGCCACGCGGCGGTTTGGCCAGCCAATGCCTCGCCCTTACCCGTCGAGTTCCACCGGCGGGGTGGCCGCCTTGGCGCGCTGGATCAGCAGCTTGTCGATCTTGCGGCCATCCATGTCGACCACTTCGAAGCGCCAGCCTTGCTCGGCAAAATGCTCGCCCTCGGTGGGCAGCTTGCGTAGCACCGACAGGGCAAATCCTGCTGCCGTGGCATAGTCGCGGTCTTCGGGCAGATCGATGCCCAGCCGATCGGCCATGGCATCGGCCGGCAAGGCGCCGGCGATCAGCAGCGAGCCATCCTCGCGCTCCACGATCATCGGCGCATCGCCTTCATCGCCATGGGCTACGAAATTGCCGGCAATCGCGGCAAGCAGATCGGCCGGGGTGACGATCCCTTCGAGATGGCCATATTCATCATGGACCAGGGCCATGGCCACTTCGGCCTGCTGGATCACCCGCAGCGCGTCCATGGTATCGAGCCGATCGGGCACGATCGCTGGCTTTTTCATCAGGCTGGCCAGCGCCGGCTCCACCCCGCGCAGGCGCGCGGCCAGGATATCGCGCACCTTGACCACGCCGACAATGCGATCGACCGAACCATCGGCCACCAGCAGCAGCGAATGCGGGCTGTCTTCGATGGCCTCGTCCAGGTTGGCCGGCTGCGCGTCCTGCTCGATCCAGTGCAGTTCGATGCGCGGCGTCATCACCTCGCGCACCGGGCGGTCGGCCAGGCGCATCACGCTGGCCATCAGCGCGCGCTCCTCCTCCTCGATCACGCCAGAGCGGGTGGCTTCGGCGAAGATCATCTGGAGTTCCTCGGCCGTCACTTCCTGTTCGCCGCCCTTGGCCAGGCCCAACAGGCGCAGGATCAGGCCCGATGAGCGGTTGAGCGTCCAGACGAAGGGCGCCGTCACGCGCGACATCACCACCATCGGCCGGGCCGCGACTACGGCGATCGGCTCTGCCGCGTTCAGTGCCAGCTGCTTGGGCACCAGTTCGCCCACCACCAGGCTGAGGTAGGTGGTCACCGCAATGACCAGGGCAAAGCCGGCCTCGGCGGCATAGGCCGCCGGCACGCCCAGCGCGGCCAGCCGCTCTCCCACCGGGCCGCCCAGGCTCGATCCGGAATAGGCACCGGCGACAATGCCCACCAGGGTGATCCCGATCTGCACGGTCGACAAAAATTTTCCGGGATCGGCAGCCAATTCCAACGCCACTTTCGCGCCGCCACTGCCGCCTTCGGCCAGAACCTTGAGGCGGGCTGGCCGTGCCGAGACAATGGCCAGTTCCGACATGGAAAACAGGCCGTTGAGCACGACAAGGCCCAGGATCACGAGGGCGTCTGGCCACGGAAAAGAGGTCACGAGACGGCCCCTAGCAGATTTGCGCCGCGCCGCGAAGTCCCTCCGGTGTGGCTGCGGTTGCCGCCAGCATTCGGGAACCATTCAGGCGGCGCTGGTGTATTGGGCTTGTCCGAATTACCGATCATGTCGGGAGGCCTGGCGGGCACAATTGCCGGGCCGAGGATGAAAGAAGGGGTATTTGTCATGAAATTCAGTCGGGTGCTTGTCTCCAGCATGTGCGCCGTGTCGCTGATCAGCCTGTCGGCCTGCGTCACCGATCCCAACACCGGCCAGCAGAAGGTGTCGCGCACCGCGATCGGTGCTGGCGCCGGCGCCCTGGGTGGCCTGCTGCTCGGCGGCCTGATCGGTGGTGGCACCGGCCGCATCGTTGGCGCGGGCATCGGCGGCATCGCCGGCGCGGCCGTGGGTTACACCATGGACAAGCAGATCAAGCAGCTGCGCGAACAGACCGCCGGCTCGGGCGTCGACGTGACGCCGACCGACAATGGCCAGGCGATCCTCGTCAACCTCCCCAACGGCGTGACGTTCGACACCGACAGCACGATGATCAAGCCCGCGTTCCGCGACACGCTCGACCGCGTCGCCCAGTCGCTGGTGCAGTATCCCAACTCGCTGATCGACGTCTATGGCCACACCGATTCGACCGGGTCGGATGCCTACAACATGACCCTGTCGCAGAACCGTGCGCAGGCCGTGGCTGATTACCTGTCGTCGCGTGGCGTGGCCCCGGCCCGTATCCGCGCACAGGGCTTTGGCAAGACCCGCCCGGTCGCCTCCAACGCCACCGAGGAAGGCCGCGCCGCCAACCGCCGCGTGGAAATCAAGATTGTGCCGGTGACGCAGGACGACGTGGCCCGCGCCCGCGGCCAGTAAGCCGCAACGGCCTTGGCCCTTGTAAAGGGGGCGCCATCCAGACCGGATGGCGCCCCTTTTCGTTTGCCCCTCATGCCGGTTGACGCAGCGCACCATCGGCTGGCATTCCCCGCGCCAACAAGGAGATACCGCAATGTCCACCGCTTCGCACCGCTTCCGCACGCTGGCCGGCAAAGCCATGAACCCGATCGGGCTGGGCTGCATGTCGCTGAGCTGGGCCTATGGCGAGCGGCCGACCGACGCCGACGGTATTGCCTTGCTGCACCGCGCGATCGACGTGGGCTATGATCACTTCGATACCGCGCGCCTCTATGGGCAGGGGCACAACGAAACGCTGGTGGGCCAAGCGCTCAAGGGCAAGCGCGACAAGGTGTTCCTTGCCAGCAAGATGGGCATCTTCGCCAGCGGCGAAAAGCGCGGGGTCGATTGCCACCCAAACACGATCCGCGCCGAGCTGGAAAAGTCGCTGACCCTGCTGCAGACCGATCACATCGATCTCTATTACATGCACCGCCGCGATTTCACCGTGCCGATCGAGGATTCGGTGGGCGCGATGGCCGACCTGATCAAGGAAGGGAAGATCGGCGCGATCGGCCTTTCGGAAATGTCGGCCGATACGCTGCGCCGCGCGGCCGCCGTCCATCCCATTGCCGCGATGCAGACCGAATATTCGCCGTGGACGCGTCAGGCCGAAATTGCCGTGCTCGACGCCTGCCGCGAGGTGGGCACCACGTTCGTGGCGTTTTCCCCGGTTGCGCGCGGCGTGCTGGCCAATGGCGTGCGCGATCCGCAGGCCCTGGAAGACGGCGACATCCGCAAGGCCATGCCGCGCTTTGTCGGCGAGAACTGGGTGCATAACCTGGCGCTGGTCGATGCCTTCAACGCCATCGCCGCGCGTGAGGGCGTCACCCCGGCGCAGCTCTCGCTGGCCTGGGTGCTGGGCAAGGGCGATCACATCGTGGCGATTCCCGGCACCGGCAAGATCGCCCACCTCGAGGAAAACATCGCGCGCTGGGACTGGCAGATCCCCGCCGCCGTCACGGCAGAGATCGACGCGCTGATCAACCAGCAGACCGTCGCCGGCCACCGCTATGCCCAAACGATCCGCGCCACGATCGACACCGAGGATTTTGCCGAGGCCTGATCCCGGCCTAGCCGCGCAGGGCCTTGGACGTGGCGGGAGAAACCAGCGCGCGGGCGGCTTCGTGGATCGCCGGTGCGCTGACCAGCACGCCGAACGCGCGGGGATCGGGCTTGTTGAACAAGAGGTCCGCGCCATGCGCGTCGGTCACCAGGGCGCCGGCTTCCTGCGCGATCAGCGCGGCAGCGGCAATGTCCCACTCATAGCCCCAGCGCCAGGTTGCCAGCAGATCCGCCTCGGCCGCCGCGACCATGGCCATGCGCAGCGCGATCGAGTTGGGCTTGTCGACCATGACCAGGTCCACCTCGGTCGGCGGCCGCAGGTCCATCGGCATGCGCGCGCCGCTCAGCGCCATGCGCTGGCTGGCAACCAGCGGCACGCCATTGCGCGTGGCGCCCTGCCCGGCCATCGCCAGCCACACCTCGTCACGCGCCGGCGCGGCGAGGATGGCCGCGATCGGACGCCCCGCCGCAACCAGCGCGACAGAGACTGCCCAGCCCGGCCGGCCGCGCACGAAATCGCGGGTGCCATCCACCGGATCGACCACCCAGCACAGCCCCCGCTCCAGCCGGGCAGGATCATCGGCAGATTCTTCCGACAGCCATCCCGCCTCGGGCAGCAGGGCGCCAAGCTGCTCGTGCAGAAAGGAATCGACCGCCAGATCGGCCTCGCACACCGGATCGTTGTGCCCCTTGTCCCATATCCTGGGGGCATGGCCGTGGCCCGGCCAAAGGGCCAGCGCCTTGGCGGCGGCTTCCTCGACGATGGTTGCAAGGGTGACGGGATCAATCATGCCTGGCCCAGCCTTGGGCGCACGATTCCCGATTGGCAAGAGGGGGCAAGAGCGCTGCCCGGCGCCACTGCCAGCTAGCGATTCCGACAGTGCGCAGATTAATCGCGCAATGAAGGTCTTTGCAACTGCGAAAACCTGTGCTTATGGCAGCGCGGAAAACACGGCGCTACGCCCTCCCTTCACTCATACGTAAGCGGGGATCCTGCATGAACGTCCACGAATATCAGGCCAAGGAACTGCTCGCCAAGTTCGGCGTCGGCATTCCTGCCGGCATCGCCGCCCTCACGGTCGAAGAAGCGGTGGCTGCGGCCAAGCAGCTGCCCGGGCCGCTCTATGTCGTCAAGGCGCAGATCCACGCCGGCGGCCGCGGCAAGGGCAAGTTCAAGGAACTGCCGGCCGACGCCAAGGGCGGCGTGCGCCTCGCCAAGAGCATCGAGGAAGTCGAAAGCTTCGCTCAGGAAATGCTCGGCAACACCCTCGTCACCGTGCAGACCGGTGAAGCGGGCAAGCAGGTCAACCGCCTCTATGTGACCGATGGCGTTGATATCGCTAAGGAATACTACCTTTCGCTGGTGGTTGACCGTGCCACTGGCCGCGTTGCCCTGATCGTCTCGACCGAAGGCGGGATGGACATCGAAGAAGTCGCCCACGCGACTCCGGAAAAGATCACCACGATCACCATCGATCCGGCCCAGGGCTTCATGCCCCACCACGGCCGCGCCGTTGGCTTTGCGCTGAACCTGTCGGGTGACCTCAACAAGCAGGCCGCCAAGATCGCGCAGCAGCTCTACACCGCGTTCGTCGCGCTGGATTGCGACATGCTCGAAATCAATCCCTTGGTGGAAACCAAGGACGGAAAGCTCCTGGTGCTCGACACCAAGATGAGCTTCGACTCGAACGCGCTCTATCGTCACCCCGACGTTGTTGCGCTGCGGGACGAGACCGAGGAAGACCCGGCCGAAATCGAAGCCAGCAAGTATGACCTGGCCTACATCAAGCTCGATGGCGACATCGGCTGCATGGTCAACGGCGCGGGCCTGGCCATGGCGACGATGGACATCATCAAGCTCAACGGCATGTTCCCGGCCAACTTCCTCGACGTGGGCGGTGGCGCCAACAAGGAAAAGGTGACGGCTGCGTTCAAGCTGATCCTTTCGGACCCGGCGGTGAAGGGCATTCTCGTCAACATCTTCGGCGGCATCATGAAGTGCGACATCATTGCCGAAGGCATCGTTGCCGCGGCCAAGGAAGTGAACCTGCAGGTTCCCCTCGTCGTGCGCCTCGAAGGCACCAACGTGCAAGCGGGCAAGGACATCCTCGCCAACTCCGGTCTCCCCATCGTTCCGGCCAACGACCTTGGTGATGCTGCCAAGAAGATCGTCGCCGAAGTGCAGAAGGTCGCCTGATCCATGAGCATTCTGGTCAACAAGAACACCAAGGTCATCACCCAGGGCATGACCGGTGCCACCGGCACGTTCCACACGGAACAGGCCCTGGCCTATGGCACGCAGATGGTCGGCGGCGTGACGCCGGGCAAGGGCGGCACCACCCACATCGGGCTGCCCAACTTCAACACCGTGGCCGAAGCCAAGCACGCCACCGGCGCGACCGCATCGTGCATCTACGTGCCGCCGCCATTCGCCGCCGATTCGATCCTGGAAGCGATCGACGCGGAAATGGAACTGATCGTGGCGATCACCGAAGGCATCCCGGTGCTCGACATGGTCCGCGTCAAGCGCGCGCTGGCCGGCAGCAAGTCGCGCCTGATCGGCCCGAACTGCCCCGGCGTGCTCACGCCCAACGAATGCAAGATCGGCATCATGCCCGGTTCGATCTTCAAGAAGGGCTCGGTCGGCGTGGTCTCGCGCTCGGGCACGCTCACCTATGAAGCCGTGTTCCAGACCTCGAACATCGGCCTGGGTCAGACCACGGCCGTCGGCATCGGCGGTGACCCGGTCAACGGCACCAACTTCATCGACGTGCTGGAACTGTTCCTGGCCGACGATGAAACCAAGTCGATCATCATGATCGGTGAAATCGGTGGCGACGCGGAAGAACAGGCCGCGCAGTTCCTGATCGACGAAGCCAAGCGTGGCCGCAAGAAGCCGATGGCCGGCTTCATCGCCGGTCGCTCGGCTCCTCCGGGCCGCCGCATGGGCCACGCCGGGGCCATCGTCTCGGGCGGCAAGGGCGATGCGGAAAGCAAGATCGCCGCGATGGAAGCCGCGGGCATCCGCGTCTCCCCCTCGCCGAGCCTGCTGGGCGAAACCCTGGCCGAAGTGCTCAAGGGCTGATCAGCCAAACCGCTGACAAAAAAGGGCCGGAAGGGAAACCTTCCGGCCTTTTTTGTTGGGTTACCCCCTCCACCACCCGCTGCGCGGGCGGTCCCCCTCCCCATCACGATGGGGAGGATCAGATCCTCCCTGTCGCGCAGCGACGGGGAGGGGGACCGCCGGCGTAGCCGGTGGTGGAGGGGTAAAAAACGCTAATCCGCCCGCATCGCCAGCCCGCCCAGGCTTTCCGCCTCCATCACCAGTTCGTCATCAGCCTCGCCCTGGGCCACGCTTTCGCGCCCGATCATCACCAGCACCGGCACGGCCAGCGGCGTCACCCGGTCCAGCTC
Source organism: Novosphingobium sp. GV079 (assembly GCF_003058045.1). Classification (NCBI taxonomy): domain Bacteria; kingdom Pseudomonadati; phylum Pseudomonadota; class Alphaproteobacteria; order Sphingomonadales; family Sphingomonadaceae; genus Novosphingobium; species Novosphingobium sp. GV079. The sequence continues at coordinate 19,084 of NZ_QBUE01000022.1, forward strand.
CACATGCACCAGTTCTGCCGCAGAACGGTCGAGCAGGTCGGCGAGGCGACCCACGTCGGTCATGCGCGCGCGGGCATCGGCCCAGGCGGCCTCGATCAGCACGTGGTCGGGCTCATACTTGCGCAGCACGTCATAGATCAGGTCGGTGGAGAAGGTTACCTGCTTGCCGCTCTTGCGCTTGCCCGGATGCTGCCGCTCCACCAGGCCGGAAATCACCGCCACTTCGCGGAACGCCCGGCGCAAGAGGTGCGAGTTCTGCACCCAGTCGACGAATTCGTCGGTGAGGATGTCGGGCGACAGCAGCGGCGCCGGATCGGTGATCGGGCGCAGGCTCCACACCGCCAACGCATAGTCGTTGGCGACAAAGCCCAGCGGCGCCAGGCCCAGCTCTTCCATGCGCCGGGTGATCAGCATGCCCAGCGACTGGTTCGCGTTCCACCCCTCGAACGTATAGAACACGCTATAGGCGCGGCCACGATAGGGAAAGCTTTCCACCAGCAGTTCGCCCGGCGCGGGCAGGCGGCTGCGCCAGTCCTGCATTTCCAGCCATTCGCGCACATCGTCGGGAAACCGCGCCCAGGTGCCGCGATTGGCCAGCATCGCCTGCACGCGGGTGGACAGGTGCGTGGTCAGCGGCATGCGCGCGCCGCCATAGCTGGGGATCTGCCCGGCCTTTTTCGCCGCGCGCACCACCAGTTCCAGATCGCGCACGCCTTCCACTTCCAGGTCGAGCCCGGCAAAGCGGAACGTATCGCCCGGGCTCAGCTGCGCGCCGAAATGCTCTTCCACCTTGCCCAGCGAGCGCCCGTTGCGAAAGCGCACCTCGAGCATTTCGGAATCGACGATGATCCCGGCATTGAGGCGATGCCGCGCCGCCTGTTCCGGGTGCGTCAGCCGCCAGGTGCCGCTCTTGTCGCGCACGATGCGGGCAAAGCGGTCATAGGCGCGCAGCGAATAGCCGCCGGTCGCCACGAAATCGAGCACGCGGGCAAACACGGCCTCGTCCACCCAGGCATAGGGCAGGCAGGCGCGCACTTCCTGCAACAGCGCCGCCTCTTCGAACGGGCCGGCACAGGCGCAGCCCATCACATGCTGGGCCAGAACGTCGAGCCCGCCGGGGCGGAAATCCTCGCCGTCGCGCTGGCCCTCGTGCACGGCATCGCGCGCGGCCATCGCTTCCAGGTATTCAAAGCGGTTGCCCGGCACCAGCACCGCGCGGCTCGGCTGGTCCAGCCGGTGGTTGGCGCGGCCGATGCGCTGCAACAGGCGCGAGGAACCCTTGGGCGCGCCCATCTGCACGACCAGGTCGATATCGCCCCAGTCCACCCCCAGATCGAGGCTGGCAGTGCAGACCAGCGCGCGCAGCTCGCCGCGCGCCATTGCCCCTTCCACTTTGCGCCGCGCCTCGGCCGACAGCGAGCCGTGGTGGATGCCGATCGGCAGGTTGCCCTCGTTGGCATCCCACAACAGCTGAAAGATATATTCGGCCAGAAAGCGCGTATTGGTGAACACCAGCGTGACGCGGTTGGCGCGGATCATCTCGATCAGCTGCGGCACCGCCCAGGCGGCGGCATGGCCGCCCCACGGCACGCGCTCTTCCTGCGGCAGCAGGATTTCAACCTCGGGCGGCGCGCCGGTTTCGCCCTCGACCAGGGCAACGGTATCGATCTCGCCCCACGGGGCCAGCCAGCCGCGAAAGCCTTCGGGCTCGGCCACGGTGGCCGACAGCGCCGCGCGTTGCAGATCGGGGCTGATCGCCTGCAACCGCCCCAGCGCCAGGGCCAGCAGATCGCCGCGCTTGCCCGTGGCAAAGGCATGGATCTCGTCGATCACCACGCGTTTCAGCCCGCCGAAGATTTCAGACGCCTCGGGATAGCTGAGCAGCAGTGACAGCGATTCGGGCGTGGTCAGCAAGACCTGCGGTGGCTTGGCCCGCTGCCGCGCCTTGCGATCGGACGGGGTATCGCCACTGCGCGTTTCCACCCGCAGGTTGAGGCCCATTTCGGCGATCGGCGTCAACAGGTTGCGCTGCACATCGTGCGCCAGCGCTTTCAGCGGCGAGATATAGAGCGTGTGCAGGCCGTCAGGGGGTGGCGCATCGCCCAGGCGCGAGGGGCAGAACGCCGCCAGCGTCGGCATGAACCCAGCCAGCGTCTTGCCCGCGCCGGTATCAGCGACCAGCAACGCATGCTGCCCCGCGTCAGCCGCGGCGAGCATGTCGGCCTGGTGCCGCCGCACCCGCCAGCCACGCCCGGCAAACCAGTTTTCGATTTCGGGCGGGATCATGGCCATCGTCATAAGATAGGTAGGCTGCCCCGCCGCTGCGAGAGGCAGAGCGCCTTCACAGCAAGCGCAAAATCGGCTGGCGCTCGGTGCCTTTCCAGTTCAGCGCGGCCTTGAGCAACGCGATCTGCACCGTACAGACCGTAGCGGGCAATCCCTCCCCGTTGAATGCGCGCCGCACCGCGCCTTCGGGAAGACCGGTCGTCTGGATGATCTGGGCGATGATCGGCCCCGGAATGTTATAGCTACGGGTGTAGCCATCGGGCTGGGGCGCATCGATTTCGCCCGATGCCAGCAGTGTCCGCGCCAACTTCTGCTGCCGTTCCAGCGCGGCTCCGGTCAAGGCCGAACCCTTGGGCAGATCCTCCCAGTGGTAGACCTTGAGGCAGGTCTCTGCTCCATCGGCTTTCGCCGCCATCAGCATGTCGAGGCGCCAGCGCGCCAAGGCATCGAGCCGTGCCGGCCCGGCGTGGGCGCGCGCATAGAGCAACCGCTGGGTCAGCACCACCTGGCCCTGGTGTGCGAGTTCGCCGGGGTCGGCGGTGAGATGCCGATTGGCATTGATCGTGCCGGCGAAGTTGGGATTGGCCTTGCGCAGATCGGCATAAGACATGTCTGGCCCGAACAGTTGGTGGACCACATCGGCCAGCAGCGTGTCGGCCGCCGGATCAAAGGAGGCATTGGGCGCCTGTCCCGGCGCGGCAGGAGCACTGGCTTCGTAGGCAGCCGGAGGCGCTGACGCCGGGTGGTCCTGCCCGTAATCGGCAATAGCAATGACCATGCGCACCAGCCCGATCAGCACGATCGCGATCCAGCCAAAGTTCCTGCCGATACCGCCGCTGCCACTGGCCTGCGGCTCCCACGCGGCGACGAGGACAGGATTGAAGTGCTGTTCCAGCTCGGGAAAATTGCTGCGCACGCCATCGATCAGCTGGCGCACCTGGCGCCGCGACACGAACAGGCCCTTGCGCGTGCCCGTCCGGGTCAGTTCGGCCCAGGCCCTGTGCAGCGGGTGGGCCTTGTCCTGCACCTTGCGGGCAAAGCGCAGGCCGCGCAGCCGCGCGTTGAGGAAGGCGATCACCGGCCGCTCGTTCAGCGTGCCGCGTTCCCGTTCCCAGCCAAGAGCCTGCGCCGCCGGTTCCAGCAGCGGGGCAGAACGCGGCCAAGATTGCGCGAGCAGATCAGCCAGCCAGGTTTCGATCTCTTCCGATCGTTCCACCTGGGCCATGTGCGCCTCGCCCAGCAGGGTTTGCAGATGCGCAAGCGCCGCCGCTTCCTCCACACCGTAGAGCGGCGCCTCGGCGCCATCCTCGGGCATCAGCGCGACGAACAACGCATCTTGCGGCGGGTAGGCCGTGCGCACCAGCGGCTGGCTGCCCAGGCGCGAGATCAGGAACGCCACAGCCGGCGAATCCCCGGTGGTTGCCGGCCGATCGGCCCAGCCGAACGTCTGCGCGGCGCGGTCGAGCAGCGGCGCCGCGCGCGGCCAGCTGCGCGCCAGGGTTTCGGCGAGCCATTCCTCGGTGCGGGACCACAGGTCCACGCCGCCGGCATCGGCCTGGGCGATCAGCCGATCGAGCAGGGCCAGGGCGGCCGCGCGATCGTCTGCGGTCAGGCCAAACTCGGTGCCCGGCCCGGCGAGCAGCAGATCGTGCAAGGCATGGTCGGCGCGCGTTTGGGGTTGTTGGCGCCCAAGGCTTACCCCCGGCGCATCGGCTGCCCCGGCCAGAACGATCGGTGCCAAGGTGGGTCGCTGCACCACGAACTGATCATCGGCCGGACCGCGCGCCGGCGCAAACGGCAAAGCCGGCACCAGCGCATCGTGGCCATGGTCGTGCCCGGCACGTACGGTGCCTGTGTCGGCATGCCCGTCCAGCCGGGGCGCGGCGTGGGGCCAGGTGCCCGGCGGGGTATCGTCAGCCGCCTCTGCCGCTGTTGCGCGCTCGTCTTCCACCGCCACGGGCAGCGCGGCGGGATCGCCCGGCGCATCGGGCGCACTGGCCTGCGCCGCCTGGCTGCGCGCCCAGGCCAAAGCCGTATCGCGCGCCTGGCGTAGCGCGGCAAAGCCGGCAACATCGGCGTCCACCTCCATCGCCCGCAGCGCATCGGCATAGGCGCGGCGGATCGCGCCCTGATCGGGTGTTGGCGCGATGCCCAGGCGGCCCCAGGCGCCGTCAATCACAGTGGCATCTCCGCGTCCAGGCTGTCGAGCCGGGCGGCAAGGTCGGCATGGGCCTGGGCAATGGCGCGATGGTCCTGGCTTTCCAGCGCAGACTGGAACGCGATGATCCACTGGCCGATCACCGTGCGCACATCGCCCAGGTGATCCTCCCACATGCGCTCTGCCCGGGCGAGCAGGGCCTGGTTGCCGGCGTCCTCGCGCGGGTGAACTTTCAGCGCGGCCAGGGCACGGCGGCGGCGATCGAGTTCCGCATCGTCCTTGCGGTCCTCCTCGTCCACGAACACCACGTTGCGGCTTTCCCCGGTCAGCGGGATGGACACGTCCACCTCCAGCAGGCCCGAACTGTCATAGCTGAAGCGCACGTCCACCTGCACATCGCCCGCCGGACGCGGCGGCACGGCAATATCCACCGCGCCCAGCCGCACATTGCCCGAAACCTCGCGCGCCTCGCCCTGGTAGATGCCGAATTCCACCCGCCGCTGGTTGTCGCCCATGGTCTGGAAATAGTGCACCCGGCTGACCGGCACGGGGGTATTGCGCTCGATGATCGGGGTGAAAAGGCCGCTGACAATGCCGCCACGGCCATCGCGCTCGCTGCGGTCCACGCCCAGGGTGAACGGACAGACATCGGTGATCCGCACCTCGTCCAGCCCGCCATCACGCGCGATCAACCCGCCCTGGATCGCCGCGCCCAGCGCCACGGCATGATCGGGATGCACGGTGGAATTGGGAAAGCGCCCGAACAGCCGGGTGATCGCCTTGCGCACCACTGGCATGCGCGTGGCCCCGCCCACCAGCACCACTTCTGAAAGGCTGGCCGTGTCGATCTGGCTGTCGCGCAGGGCGCGCACCACCGGATCGCGCAGCCGGCGCAGCAAGGGTTCGGCCGCCGCTTCCAGATCGGCCGCGCTTACGCGGGTCGCCAAGCGTTGCTCGGCCACGGTCAGCGCCAGTTCCGCCTCGCCCGTGTCAGACAACGCGCGGCGCGTGCGTTCGGCTGCCTGGAGCAGCAGGGCGCGGGCGTGTTCGGGATTGAGCCGGTCGAGCAGGCCATCGGGATCGAGCCGCGCCCGCACTGCGCCGGCCAGCGCCGCGTTGAAATCGTCTCCCCCCAGGCGGTTGTCCCCGGCAGAGGCGCGCACCTCCACAATGCCGGCAAACATCTCCACGATCGAGACGTCGAACGTGCCCCCGCCCAGGTCGAACACCAGGAACGGCTCATGCTCGCCCCGGCTGGCAAGGCCAAACGCCAAGGCCGCAGCCGTCGGCTCGTTGATCAGGCGGCGCACCGATAGGCCGGCCAGCTCACCGGCGCGGCGCGTCGCCTTGCGCTGCTTGTCGTTGAAATAGGCCGGCACAGTGATCACCGCCTCAGTCGGCACGGTGCCGGTCTGCGCGGCCACATCATCGCGCAGGCTGGCGAGGACCAGGGCCGAAAGCTCTTCGGCGCTGAAGGTGTTGCGTCCCAGCTTGAGCTTGTGGTCGGTGCCCATGTAGCGCTTGAAGCTGACCTGGGTGACGCCATCCTTGGCGGCCATCCGCTCCAGCGCGGCCTGGCCGACCAGCGTGGTGCCATCGGGCAGGACGGACACCGCCGACGGCGTCAGCATCTGCCCCAGCGCATTGGGCACCAGTTGCGCCGCCTCTCCATCCCACAGCGCCACGGCCGAATTGGTGGTGCCAAGGTCAATCCCGATGATCATGCGCGCGTACCCGTTGCCATCGGACGATCATGGCCGGGCGAGGGCGACGATGGCAAGACGATACCCGCTCCAATCACGTGCAGATCAATCTGGCTTGCACCTGCGATGCTTCAATAAACGGAACGGGTCCGTTTCAATGCGGCACTTGCGCGGTACGGGCCAGGCCCGACAGCGCCAGTTGCGTGTCGATCTGCTGCATCAGGCGAGCCAGCCCTGCCTCGCTCTCGCTTTCCGCCCGCGCCACCAGAACGGCCTGGGTATGCGAGGCGCGCAGCAGCCACCAGCCATCGGGCGTGGTCACGCGCACGCCATCGATCGCCACCATATCGGCGCCTTGCGCGTCAAGCCGTGCTTTCACCTCGTCCACCGCGGTAAACTTGCGCGCTTCATCCACGGCAAAGCGCAATTCGGGCGTGGCGATGGTATCGGGCATCGCGCCGCGCAGGTCGTTGATCGACTGGCCCAACCGCGCCGCAGCCGCGATCAGGCGGATCGCGGCATAGATGCCATCGTCAAAGCCATACCAGTCATCGGCCAAGAACACATGGCCGCTCATTTCGCCTGCCAGCAAGGCACCGCTTTCGCGCAGGCGGGTCTTCATGTGCGAGTGGCCCGATTTCCACATCTGCGACTGCCCGCCCAGCGCCCGTACCCGGTCGAACAGGGCCCGCCCGGTCTTGATATCACCCAGCACCAGCGCGCCGGGACGGCGGGCGAGCAGGTCTTGCGCCAGGATCATCACGATCTGGTCGGCCCAGATCACCCGGCCCAGCCCATCGACCGCGCCGATGCGATCGGCGTCGCCATCGAACGCCACGCCGAAATCGCAGCCGTCCCGCACAACTGCCTGGCGCAGATCGGCGAGGTTTTCCTCCACCGTGGGATCGGGATGATGGTTGGGAAAGGTGCCATCCACCTCCGTAAACAGCAGCCGGTGCTGCCCCGGCAGGCGGGCGACCAGGCGTTCCAGCACTGGCCCAGCGGCGCCATTGCCCGCGTCCCACGCCATGCTCAGCCCGGCCAGACTGGCGCGGTCGATCCCATCCAGCCCCTTGAGCAGGCGATCGACATAGGCATCGAGCACGGTGACGCTGCGCACCGTGCCGGTGCCGCTGTCCCAATCACCGACCTGCGCCTGGCGACCCAGATCCTGGATCGCCTCCCCGAAAAAAGGCTGGCCATCGCGCACCAGCTTGAAACCGTTGTGATGGGCGGGGTTGTGACTGCCGGTGATCTGGATGCCCGCAGCCACACCGGGCAGCGTCAGCGCCGCGAAATAGAGCATCGGCGTGGGGCCAAGGCCGATCCGCACCACATCGGCGCCGCTCGCGCTCAGGCCTTCGACCAGGGCATGCTCCAGGATCGGCGAACTGACGCGGCCATCCATGCCCACCACCACTGCGCCGCCGCCCGCGCGCACCACCTGCGTGCCAAAGCAGCGCCCGATGGCACGGGCATCGTCGGCGCCCAGGCTTTCGCCGAATACGCCGCGCACATCGTATTCGCGCAGGATCGTGGGATCAAAGCTGTGATTCATGGCCTGCCCTCCGGCCGTGTTGCAGCGCTGCCGTGCGCCGGCTCAGCGCCGATCGACCAGCCGGGCCAGCAGCAGGTCGCGCGCGGCGTTGGCTTCGTGCACCGCTTCGTTGCTGCCGCCGCGATCGGGGTGGACCATGGCCAGAAGGCGGCGATGCGCCTCGATGATCTGTTCGCGCCTCGCATCGTTCCCCACGCCCAGGAGATTGCGCGCCCGGGTTTCAGCGATCGAACGCGTGTCGCGCTGGCCCAGTTCCCATGGCCAGCGCTGGGTCAGCGCCTTGACCGCCACGCAGACCAGCGCCGCCAGCAACAGCAGCTTGGTCACGCGACGTCCACCATCGGGGTCGCCTGGCCAGAAGCGGTGCGGTGATTGGCCGGCGGCAGGTTGAGCCCGGCCACCAGGGTGCGCAATTCCTGGCGCGCTACGAGGTGGCTGGTGCCCAGTTCGCCCAGGTGCCCCTTGTCGAGCAGCGTGAGGCCGCTGGGAAACAGCTCGCGATAGATCACACGTTCCGACAGGCCATTGGAAATGCGGAAGCCCACGCGCTTGGACAGCTCGTTGAGTGCCTGGTCGATGCGCTTCTGGTTGCGCGCTTCCACATGCTGGGTGCGGTTGCGCACCACCACCCAGTCCATCTCGCGCCGGGCATCGCGGATCGTGGCCATGGCGCGCTTCTTGCGCGCTTCCCAGATCAGCTCGGCATAGAACGACAGGCGCCGCACGCGAAAGGTTTCGGCGTCGACCTGGCCGATCAGGTCAAAGTCGACGAAGCTGTCGTTGAGCGGGGTCACCAGGGTATCGGCGCTGGTGGCCACGTGGCGGGCCAGCGGGTCATCGCGGCCCGGCGTGTCGAAGATCAGGAAATCATGATCCTGCGAAAGATCGGCCACCACCGCGTCCAGCGCCTCGGGCGTGGTATCGTTGAACACCACGTGGGTGGCGTTGGGCAGCGGGATCTGACGGCGGCGCGCGGTCTCGTCGCGGTTCTGCAGATAGCGGTGGAGCGTTGCCTGGCGATTGTCGAGGTCGATCGCGGCAACCCGCGCCCCTTGATAGGCCAGGGCCACGGCCACGTGGACGGCGGTGGTCGATTTGCCGGTGCCGCCCTTTTCGTTGGCGAAAACGATGCGATGGGGACCTGTCGACACGCGGGCTCTCTCTCGATCTGGGGCGGTTAACCGAACGCTTGAACACCCGGTCCACCACGGCTAGGGGAAACCCCGCCGCGCGGCCGGTTGTTGCCCCGGCTTAAAGGAGAGGCACCCGGCGTGCAAACCATCTATCGCCTGGACGACCTGCGCGCGGCCGTCGCTGCATCCAAAACAGGGGAAAAAACCCTGGCCCTGGTGCCAACCATGGGCGCGCTGCACGAAGGGCACCTCACGCTGGTGCGCCGGGCGCGCGATCTGGCCGATGCCGTGGCGGTGTCAATCTTCGTCAATCCGCGCCAATTCGCCCCCGGCGAAGATTTCGATGCCTATCCCCGCCGGCTGGAAACCGATGCCGCGCTGCTGGAGGCCGAAGGGGTGGATATCCTCTGGGCCCCCACGCCCACCGAAGTCTATCCCCAGGGCTTTGCCACGACCGTTTCGGTGGCCGGCCTTGACGAGCCGCTGTGTGGCGCGGCGCGGCCCGGCCATTTCGATGGCGTGGCCACGGTGGTGTGCAAGCTGTTCAACCAGGTGCAGCCCGATTTCGCGCTGTTCGGGGAAAAGGACTGGCAGCAGCTGGCGATCATCCGCCGCATGGCGCGCGATCTTGACCTGGCCTTGCCGCGTGCCGACGCGATCATCGGCGTGCCCACCGTGCGCGAGGCCGATGGCCTGGCGCTGAGCAGCCGCAACCAGTACCTCACGCCCGCCGAACGCAGCGAGGCCGCCGCCCTGCCCCGCGCGATCGAGACTGCGATCACCAGCCTCCGTGCCGGGGGCGATGCCGATGCCGCCCTGGAAACCCTGCGCACCACGCTGCTGCGCAGCGGGTTTGCCCGTGTCGACTATGCCGAACTGCGCGACGCTGAAACGCTCGACCTGCTCGATGCGCTGGGCAGCCGCCCGGCCCGCGTGCTGGTGGCTGCACACCTGGGCAAGGCTCGCCTGATCGACAACTGGCCGGCCAACTGATGCGCGGCTGGCGCCCTGCCCTGGCCGTGGTGCTGCTGGGCTTGGCGCCGGTGGCCCATGGCCAGGCCGGCGATGACCTGGAGCCGATCCTGGCCGGGCTGCCCGCAGGGGCGCGCATCGGCCTGATCGCGATCGATGAAACCGGGGCGGTGGTCGCCGCGCGCAACGTCGATGCCCGCATGGTGCCAGCCTCTACCACCAAGCTGTTTACCACCGCGGCGGTCCTGGCGCTGCTGCCCGCCACCGATCAGCCCGATACCACCGGCGGTGCCAGCGTCTCGCTGGAGGGCCGCGCCGACCGGCCCGATGTGGTCCTGCGCGGGCATGGCGATGCGCGCCTGTCTTCTGCTCCTGATTGCGCGGTCGATTGCCTGGCCACCCTGGCCGATGCCGTGGCCGCGCACACCCATCAGGTCGGCGCGGTGATCGGCGATGATCGCGCCCTGGCGGACGAACGCTGGCCCTCGGGCATGAGCTGGGACAACATGGCCACGCCCTCGGGCACGGCGATTTCCGCGCTCGCGCTGGATGACAATATCGCGGTAGCCGCGATCGACGCGGCAGCCGCTGGCACAGCCGACAGCCCCGCCCGGATAACCCCGCCAGCGGGCCTCACCATCAGCGGCACCGTGCGCATCGGCACCGGCGATCAGCCTGCCCTCACCCGCCGCACCCTGCCGGGGTCAGACGCTTGGCGCATTGATGGCGTGGTTCCCGCCGGCAAGACCTGGCGCATACCCCTGGCCCTGGCCGATCCGGCGGCGCGGGCAGCATGGGTGCTGCGCGGGATGCTGGTGGCACGCGGCGTGACGGTGCGCGGCAGCACCCTGGCCCGCCATCGCGATGGCCCCGTGCCGGCCGAGCCGCCTGTGCTGGCGCGGCTGGTGCCCCCGCCCTTGCGCGAGGATGTGGCGCTGACTTTGCGGCAAAGCCAGAACCTCCATGCCGAACTGCTGCTGCGGCGCCTTGCCGCCCCTGGCACGGTGGCCGATGGCATCACCGCGCGCATGGCGGCGCTGCAAGCGGCCGGCCTGCCGCCGGGCAGTGTCAGCCTCTATGATGGCTCGGGCATGTCGACCTACAACCGCGTTACCCCGCGCGCACTGGCGCTGCTGCTGCGCTGGGGGCAGGCGCAGCCGTGGGGTTCAGACTGGATCGCGGGCTTTCCCGTCGCCGGGCAGACCGGCACGCTCAAGGCACGGCTCAAGGGCACTCCGCTGGAGGGCAAGCTACGCGCCAAGACCGGCACCTTGCTGGGCACGCAGGCCCTCGCCGGCTTCCTGCCGACCGCCGCTGGCCACACACTGACCTTTGCCGTGCTGGTCAACGATCTGCCCGATGGAACCAGCGCGACACCGGTGGTCGATGCCTTGCTGCTGGCCCTTGCCGCGCAGCATTGAGCCTGGCCGCGCCGGCACTATAACCGGGTGCCATGGCCAGCCTTACTATCAATGCCCAGCCACTCGACATTCGCCTGCCCGACGACACGCCGCTGTTGTGGGCGCTGCGTGATGCCGCCAATCTCACCGGCACGAAATACGGCTGTGGCACCGGGGAATGTGGCGCCTGCACGGTCATGGTCGATGGTCAGGCAATGCCCAGTTGCACATTGTCGCTGGGCGAGGCCGAGGGCCGCAGCGTGACCACGATCGAAGGGCTCTCACCCGATCGCAATCACCCGGTGCAGCAGGCCTTTGCCGCCGAACAGGCGATCCAGTGCGGTTTCTGCACACCCGGCCTGGTCATGGCCGCCGCCGCCCTGCTGGCGCACAATGCCGATCCGGCCGAGGCCGACATTGCCGCCGCGCTGCCCCATGTCTGCCGCTGCGGCGTACAGCCCCGCCTGGTCCGCGCGGTGCAGCGCGCCGGGCGCATCCTGCGCGGTCAGGAACCCCCGATCCGCCTGCCGGCGCCGCGCACGGCGACCACCGGCGGCTACTGACCCTTCCCGTTTCAAGGAGAACGACCATGCGTGCCACGATCTGGCACAATCCCGCCTGCGGCACTTCCCGCAATACGCTGGCCCTGCTTCACGAGGCTGGCGCGCAGGTGACGGTGATCGAATATCTCAAGACCCCGCCGAGCGCGGACAAGCTGACGCAGCTCTATCGCGATGCCGGCGTCACCCCGCAACAGGGCCTGCGCCTCAAGGGCACCGATGCGGCCGAGCGCGGCCTGCCGCAGGCCGATGACGCCACCGTGCTGGCCGCCATGGTGGCAGAGCCCAAGCTGATCGAGCGCCCGCTGGTGGAAACCGACAAGGGCGTGCGCCTGTGCCGGCCCAAGGAGAAAGTGTTCGAAATCCTCTGACCGGCGAAACAAGGTCGCCGTGCCTGGGGCGCAGGCAAAGAAAAAGGGGCGGATCACTCCGCCCCTTGATCGGGTTTCCGGCGTGGCAGCCGGAGGAAACGGGCCGGTTAGGGCTTACTGCGCCGCCTTGCCGAAGGTGGCGTAGTTTTCGTTCCCGACGAAGCCGAACTTGGTCACCTTAGATTCGGTGATGTCCTTCAGCAGCCGGTTGGCCGTTTCATAGCTGGCATAGGCTTCCGGCTGGAACTGCAGTTCCGGTTCCGGATTCATCGCCTTGGTCGCCTGCAGCAGCGAGATCAGGTTGCCTTCGGTAATGGTCGAGCCATTCCAGAGGATCTGACCGGTCTGAGTCAGGATCAGCTTGTTCTTCACCGGGTCAACGTGAGGCATGTTCGTAGGCGGGGTCGCCTGCGGCAGGTTCACGTTGACCGAGTGCGTGGCCACGGGGATGGTAATGATGAACATGATGAGGAGCACGAGCATGACGTCGATCAACGGCGTCGTGTTCATTTCCATCATCGGCGCGCCATCGTCCTTGCCGCCGCTCATTGCCATGGGTTTTACTCCTGTTCGCCGTGCGTGCCCCGAAGGACACGCCCCGGACGGTGTCCGTCAGGCGTTAGCCGTTGGGATCGACCGGGGTGGAGATGAAGCCGACCTTGGGATAGCCCGCAGCCTGCACGTTGTAGATCGCACCGGCGACACACTTCCACGGAACATTGACGTCGCCACGGATGTGCACTTCGGGGATCTTTTCCGGGTCCATGTTGGCCGCGCCGCCTTCACGCTTCACGATCGCGTCGAGACGATCGAAAGCCTGCTTGTACAGCTCGGTGTTGTCCACCGGAGTCACGTTGTTGAAATAGACGCGGCATTCGCCGTTGCGAGAAGAGCCCTGATAGCCCGGTTCGCGCGGGCTACGGCCATTCGCGTCGGTCGCCACAACAGCGAGAAGCAGGTTTTCCACCTTGTCCTGGGTTTCTTCCGAGGCAAGGACGGGAACCTTGAGCTTTTCGATGGTCTGGATCGCGACCGGCACCGCGATGAGGAAGATGATCAGCAGCACCAGCATCACGTCCACGAGCGGCGTGGTGTTGATGTCCGACATCGGGCGTTCTTCTCCGCCAGCGCCGCCTACAGACATTGCCATTGGTTACATCCTATCCGATTGAAGCCGCGGGAGGGGCCAGGGTGTGGGCTTGAAAGGGCCGCCCTGGCCATGACCCGCGTTCTGCGGACAAGGCCGGCGACAGGATTGCTGCCGGCCTTGGGGTGACAGCTTACTTCTTGACCGGAGCAGCAACCGGGGCAGCCGGCTTGGCGGCCGGAGCCGGACCAACGGCGGGCTTCACGGCGCCCTTCGAGGTGATGTTGGCAAGAACGTCGGTCGAGAAGCCCTGGAGCAGCTCGGCGATCTTCTTGTTGCGCGACTGCAGCCAGTTGTAGGCAAGCACGGCCGGCACGGCGACGAGCAGACCCAGCGCGGTCATGATCAGAGCTTCACCGACCGGACCCGCGACCTTGTCGATCGAGGCCGAACCGGCGAGGCCGATGGCGATCAGAGCGCGGTAGATGCCGACCACGGTACCGAACAGACCGATGAACGGCGCGGTGGCGCCCACGGTGGCGAGGAAGGGCAGGCCGCCAGCGAGGCGAGCGTTGATCGAAGCTTCCGAGCGAGCGAGCGAACCGTGCAGCCAGTCATGGGCTTCCAGGGAGTCGGTCATCTTGGCGTGCTGGTCTTCAGCGGCGATGCCGTCGTCGACGAGCTGGCGCCATGCGCTGTTCTTGTCCAGCTTGGCAGCGCCTTCGCGCAGGGTGGGGGCGCGCCAGAAGTTGGCGAGCGCCTTGTACTGGCCAAGGATCTTCGCCTGTTCGAAGTACTTGGTGAACAGGATGAAGAACGAGCCGAACGACATGATGCCCAGGATGGTCACCGTGGCGTACGAAATGAAACCGCCAGCCTGCAGGGCTTCAACGAAGCCGAACTTGTTCTGCGGCGCGGCATTGGCCGCAGCAGCGGCAAGCGTCTGGATAAACATTCGGGTCTTCCTCTCAAGAATTCGATAGCAAGTGCAAAAGGCTGCGCATGGACGATGGCATATCCGAAGGGGTGATGGAGATCATCAATCCTTCGGAATCTGCCAACGCACCGAACTGCTGTACGTGCTGCCGACCGGCTGGCCGTTCTGGGTGCCGGGCTTGAAGCGCGCACGGCGCATCAGGTTCTGGCACGTTGCAGCGTCCAACTCTTGGTTGCCCGAAGAGCGCGTAACCGAGCAGTTGGTTGGCCGGCCGCTGGCGTCATATTCCAGACGGAAGCCGGTCGTCCCTTCGGCGCCTTCACGCAGTGCGCGCGAGGGGTAGTCGTTCGACGTCACCCAGTCACCCGGGTTGCCACGCGGCGTGCCGGGAACCGGCGGCGGCGGCGGCGGCGGGGCCGGGGGAGCCGGCGGAGCCGGAGGCAGCACGACCGGAGTCGGCGGCGGTGCGACCGGCGGCGGCGTCGTCACAGCCTGAATCGGCGGAGGAGCCAGATTCAGGTTGATCGGCGGCGGCGGCGCAACGATCGGTGGCGGCGGTTGATCAGGCTGCTTCGGGGGCGGCGGTGGCGGCTCCTTCGGCTTTTCCTCTTCGATCTTGACCGCGGTGGTCACGTCCTTGATCTTCTTGAACGCCGAGTAGGCAAGGCCGGTGACCAGCGCATACCCCACGACGACATGAAGAACAGCAACGATGATGAGCGCGGTGATCTTGTTACCGCTCATCTGTTGGTCAGCGTATGCCATTCAGCTCCATTACTCCTGAACGTCCTAGCCAAGCCCGACACATCGCCCACAGGACAACGCCAATCGCGCCCGAAAAGGACCGACGCCCGGAATCACCGTTCCGGCCGACGAGACAATCCAGCGATTTCATTCCACCCTGCCGAACAACCCGGACCGCCGACATCGGACGCAGAGGGCCCGGCGGCGGCATGGTTCGGACTTGGTTTTTTGTTTGCCCGAACGATCGGGAGCTTTAACGCCGAACCTATAAGGGCGCAAATGCTTTATCGGTTAAGCCATGATTCAGCGATGCGTCCCGCAATCGCAAGGAAATCTTAGCAATTTTGCGGCGCTGCGCCGCACGGAAGGAGGAATATGCCCAAATCCGCGCATCCGATGCGAAATTTTGTCGCTGGCATGCTGGTGTTTGCAAGCATTTCGGCGCCCCTGCACGCACAATCGGCGCCGCCCATGATTCGCACTCTTGACGCTCCGGCGCTGACCTACGCCGATCTTGTCGACCTTGCCCTGCCCGCGCACATCGTGGCCAAGGCAGAAATCACCGCGGTTTCCAAGATCAATCCGGCGCTGTCTGCCGATGTCGCGCCGGGCAAGGTGCGCCTCTATATAGAGGCGCGCACCACCGCCCTGCTGGTCGGCCCCGACATTGCCGATACGCTCAGCTTCCTGGCCGACGTGCCGCTCGATGCGCGGGGCAAGGTGCCCAAGCTGCGCAAGATGCCGGTGCTGCTGCTAGCCGATCCGGTCAACGGCCGTCCGGGCGAGCTCAAGCTGGTGTCGCCCGATGCGATGCTGCCCTGGACGCCCGAGTTGGAAGCGCGGCTGCGCCCGATCCTGACCGAACTGGTCAACCACGGCCAGCCGCCGGTGATCACCGGGGTGCGCGAGACCATGCACGTGCCCGGCAACCTGACCGGCGAGGGCGAAACACAGGTGTTCCTCTCCACCCCCGATGGCAAGCCTGCCTCGCTCTCGATCCTGCGCCGCCCCGGCGAACGAACCACCTGGGGCGTGAGCTTCTCCGAGATTGTCGACCAATCGGCCAAGCCGCCCCAGCCCGAAACCCTGGCATGGTATCGCCTGGCCTGCGCCCTGCCGCCCGAGCTGCCGCCCCGCAGCGTGATCAGCGGCACGGCCGACGATCGCCAGATCGCCAGCGAGGACTATGCCCAGGTGATCCGCGAGCTGGGCCCCTGCACGCGCAATCGCCCGCCGCACTGAGAACTGCGCACTGATGCTGGCCTTTTGGCCGGTGCTGAACTAGGGCACCGGCCAGAGAACAAGACGAGAGTGGGAAGACCATGAGCGAACCCTTGCGCATCGCGCTCGCCGGCCTGGGCACCGTTGGCGGTGGCGTGATCCGGCTGATCGAAACCAATGCCGACCTCATCGCCCGCCGGGCCGAGCGGCGGATCGAGATCGTGGCCGTGGCCGCCCGCGATCGCAGCAAGGACCGCGGCGTGGACCTGTCCCGCTATGCCTGGGAAGACGACATGACCGCGATGGCCGCCCGGCCCGACGTGGACGTGGTGGTCGAACTCGTCGGCGGGTCTGACGGCCCGGCGCTGACCCTGGCGCGCAATACCCTGGCCGCCGGCAAGGATCTGGTCACCGCCAACAAGGCAATGATCGCCCACCATGGCCTGGAACTGGCCGCGCTGGCCGAAAAGGCAGATGCCGCGCTCAAGTTCGAGGCGGCCGTGGCCGGCGGCATCCCGGTGATCAAGAGCCTCAAGGAAGGCATGGCCGCCAACGAGATCAAGCGCGTCTATGGCATCCTCAACGGCACCTGCAACTATATCCTCTCCACCATGGAGGATACCGGCCGCGACTTTGCCGACGTGCTCGCCGAAGCGCAGGCCAAGGGCTATGCCGAAGCCGATCCCACGTTCGACATCGACGGCATCGATGCCGCGCACAAGCTGGCGATCCTGTCGAGCGTGGCGTTCGGCACGCGGATGGATTTCAAGAGCGTGACGACGCGCGGCATCCGCCGCCTGCTTGCCGCCGATATCGCCCAGGCCGATGTGCTGGGCTATTACATCCGCCTGATCGGCATGGCCGATACCGAAGTGGACGCCAGCGGCCAGCGCCGTCTGGTGCAGCGCGTGCAGCCGCATCTGGTGCACCGTGACCACCCGCTGGCCCATGTCGATGGCGCCACCAACGCCGTGGTGGCCGAAGGCAACTTTGTCGGTCGCCTGCTGTTCCAGGGTGCCGGGGCCGGCGACGGCCCGACCGCCAGCGCCGTGGTTGCCGACCTGATCGACATTGCGCGTGGCGATATCGGCACGCCGTTCTCCATCCCCGTGGCCGAACTGGGCGAGGCCCCGCCGGCCGAAACCGGCGATCGCATCGGCAGCGCCTATATCCGCTTCAACGTGGCAGACCGTCCCGGCGCCCTGGCCGAGATTACCGCCGCGATGCGTGACGCCGGGGTTTCGATCGAAAGCCTGATCCAGAAGGGCACCCCAGGCCTCGCTGCCGGCGATGCCGATACCGTGCTGGTGCATATGGTGACGCACGATGGCCCGGAAAGCGCGATCGGCCGGGCCATGGCCCTGCTGTGCGATTCCCCCTGCCTGACCGAACCGCCGGTGGTCCTGCCGATCCTCGACGAGTAGGGCCCGCAAGCCGCCGACAAACTGAAAAGGGCCCGGAAAGCATCGCTTTCCAGGCCCTTTTCATATCCAGCGACCAGCCTTGCTCAGGGTGCGCGGATCTCGCCCTTGGCGATGCGATCGGCATCCGATCCGGGCGGCGGCGGCGGCAGCGCGGTGATATCGAAGTAATACATCGGCGGCGGCACGCTGCCAAAGCCGACGCAGGCGCCATTGCCCTTGCACGGCGCCATGCCAAATACATTGGGCGCGCGAGGCAGGCCATCGTTGGTCGATTGCGCGGTATCGGTCTGGTCGCGCAGCGGCAGGCGCTCCTTCTCCCGCGCTTCGGCGCCGCCGCAGACCACGATCGCGCCATCGGCGCTGCGGCCGGGCCGGCAACGGGTGGCCTGGCTGCCGGTGATCAGCCGCTGAGCAAGATTGCCATCGGCATTGCTCAAGGTTGGTAGCCCCGGCCCGGCAACCTGCGGCACGGCCACCGTGGGAGCGGCAGTGGCATCGGCCGACGGCGTGGCCTGACTGGTCTGGGCCTGGCTATCCTGAGTCTGGGGCTCTGCCTGGGCCAGGGCCGGGGCCGGCGCCAGGGCCAGGCCGCAGGCCAGAGCCAAGGCCATGATCGGGGCGGGAATGTGAAAACGGACCGGAAAGGGCACTCTCGACAACACGGCTTTCTCCCGTCCAGGGGCGGCCCCGAAACATGTGCCGGACATAGCCAGCACGCGAATGCTGGTGTCTGCCGTGTCCTCGTGCGCGCGATGACGCGTGTCACCGCTGCTGCGGCGATCGGTGCGTTACGCCTGACCGGCCGCAGCGACAAAAACATTGCCGGCGCTATAGCTGTAGAGGCCATGTGCCCGGCCTTCAACGAACTTTATACAGAGCACTCCCAAGGCATCGGCGGATGCAGGCTACCCCGCGGCCAGTGCCAGGCGCGGACCCGGCTGGGCATCCTCGCGCATCGAGGCGCGGCGCAGGTCTTGGGGCCTGGCCACATGAGCCGGGCGATTGGCCACGTCGCGGGTGCGGAAGGTGGATACCAGCCGGGCCAGCGCTTCGGCCTCTTCGGCCAGGCTGCGGGTGGCGGCCGATGACTGTTCGACCATGGCCGCGTTCTGCTGGGTCATGCGGTCCATGTCGCTGACCGCGCAGTTTACGTCGCGCAGCTTGTCGGCCTGGTCGATCGCGGCTTGCGCAATGCCCGAAACCAGGCCGCCGATCTCTTCCACCCGCGTGACGATGCCGCCCAGCCGCGCGCCGGTCTCGCCCACCAGCGTCACGCCGTGGCTCACCTGCTCGGTGCTTTCGCTGATCAGGGCCTTGATATCGCGGGCTGCATCGGCAGAGCGCTGCGCCAGCGCGCGCACTTCGGAGGCAACCACGGCAAAGCCCTTGCCAGCGTCTCCGGCGCGGGCTGCCTCCACCCCCGCGTTGAGCGCGAGCAGGTTGGTCTGAAAGGCGATGCCGTCGATCACGCTGATGATCTGGCCGATCCGCGCCGACGATGCCTCGATCGCCGCCATCGCCGCCACCGCGCGGGTGACTACGTCGCCACCGGCAGCCGCCTCGTCCTGGGCAGCGCCGATCGCGCTCTGCACGCTGGCGGCGCGCTGCGCGGTTTCGCCAACGCTGCGGGTCACGCTGTCGAGCGAGCCTGCCGTCGTGGCCAGGCTGGCCGCCTGTTCCTCGTTGCGCTGGGCCAGGTCTTCGGATGCGGCGCGGATTTCGGCGATGGCGCGGGCCACGCGGTTGGCCCCCACGCGCACGCCGCGCAGCGCCTCGGCCATGGCGGCGATTGCAGTGTTATAGTTGGTGCGCAGCGCCTCGAAGCCGGGCGGGAACGTTACATCGATCCGCTGCTCCAGATCCTTGCCGGCAATCACGTCCAGCCCATGGGCCAGGGCATCGACCACTCGGCCCTGCGCCGCCCGATCGGCCTCGCGCGTTTGGGCCGCGGCGCGGAACACGTCCATCGCCCGCACGATCTGCCCGATCTCGTCCACCCGCTCGGCGCCTGCCAGCGGGCGATCCAGCGCGCCCTGCGCCATATCTACAATGCCATCGGCGGTATCGACCAGCGGAGCGATCACCCGCTGGCGCAGCAGGTGCCCCACATATACGACCAATACCAGCACCAGCGCGGCAAGCAGGCCGGTGCCGACCAGCGAGACCGTGACCTGGCGATAGCCGCTTTCGAGCAGACGGGCGCGGTTGGTGTTGGACAGCGTGACCAGCGCATCGACGCGCTGGTGCTGCAAGGCGTAGGCCTGGCGCAGCGGCCCGGCGTGGATTGCCCGCATCGCCGCCAGATCGCCCCGCCGTGCCGCGGGCAGGAACTGCTCGTCCACGGTCTTCCAGAACGCCACTTCGGCATCGAGCACGGCCTGCACCGGCGCGCGCATTGCATCGGGCACGGGCGCGGCCTGCCAATAGGCCTGGCGCTCCTTGAACTGGGCTTCCTCCTCGGCCAGGGCCTTCATCTCGGCATTGGCGCGGGCGGGATCGTCGAGCATCAGCGTGGTATGCAGATAGGGTTCCACCACAAAGCACGGTGGCGGCAGGATATCGGCCAGGAGTTCGTCCTGCAGCAGGCTTTCGTGATGCATCGGGCCGCCAAAGCGGATCTGCGCGACCACGAACGCCGCCAGGGTGATGGCGACCACGATCAGGCCGATGACCAGCCGCGTTGCTTGCCGCGTGCGCACGCTCAGCATCGAAGAACACTCCATGGGCGGATTTCGCGCTTTTCCTAGCGTGGCGATGATTAATCCCGCGCGGTAGACGGGTTCCGGGGAATTGCGGAGCAGGGCAAACCCGTAACAGCCGTGATACAACCACAAACTTGCAAATGACTCGCATTAGGTTAAGAGCAGTACCAACTCCAGCCCGCCAGCGACGGACCCGCCTTGACCACGCTTGACCAGATCGACCGCCCGCGCCCGCCTGCTGCCCCGCCCCACGCGGCGCCGCGCCCTGATGCGGCCCTGGCGCCAGACCGCAACCAGGCGAAGAAAGCGCGCAAGGCCAGGCAGTTCTGGCTCAAGCAACTGCACACCTGGCACTGGATCAGCGCGGCGGTGGCGCTGGTTGGCATGATGCTGTTCGCCATCACCGGCATTACGCTCAACCATGCCGCGCAGATCAATGCCGAGCCGGTGGTGGTCGATCGCAACGCCGCCCTGCCCGCCCCGCTGCTGGCACAGATCGCAGCCGCGCCAGCGGCCAGCGATGCGCCGCTGCCCGCGCCTGTGGCCCAGGCGGTGGCGCGCGCCGTGGGCATCGATCCCCAGGGGCGCGCGGGCGAATGGTCTGACGATGAAGTCTATGTTGCCATGCCGGGCCCCGGCACCGACCGCTGGGTCAGCGTCAACCGCCACAGCGGCGCGATCACTTCGGAAAAGACCGATCGCGGCTGGATTTCCTGGGCCAACGATCTGCACAAGGGCCGCAACACTGGCACGGTGTGGTTCTGGTTCATCGATGTTTTCGCGTTGGCCTGCGTGGTCTTCACGCTGACCGGGCTGATCCTGTTGCAGCTGCACGCCCGCCATCGCCCCGCCACCTGGCCGCTGGTGGCGCTGGGGCTGGTGATCCCCGCGGGTATCGCCCTGTTCTTCATCCACTGACCGCAAGGGAAACCCCTGTCGATGCGCAAGTCCCTTCCGCTTGTTGCTGGCGTGCTCGCCGCGCCGCACTTGGCTCTGGCCGCCCCCGCCGCGCCCGCCGGCGTGATCACTGTCACCGTCCCGCGCCTGTCGGTGGCCGAATACCACCGGCCCTATGTGGCCGGATGGATCGAGCCGGCCGGTGGCGGCCAGGCCCGCACGCTGTGGGTGTGGTACGATATCAAGAAGGTGGGGCGCGAACCGGGCACCAAGTGGCTGGGTGACCTGCGCAGCTGGTGGCGCAAGGGCGGCCGTTCGCTGGGCCTGCCAGCCGATGGCCTTTCCGGCCAGACCCGCGCGCCGGGCGCCTATCGCATCCCGCTGCCCGCCGGGCTCCGGCCCGGGGCCTATACCCTGTTCGTGGAAGCGGCGCGCGAAACCGGCGGCCGCGAACTGGTGCAGGTGCCGTTCTCGGTGCCAGCCAAGCCCGCTCCGGCTGGCGCCAGCGGCCGGGCCGAACTGGGCCAAGTGACAGTTTCCCTGCGTTGAGAGGACCGACCCCGATGAACCGCAAGTCTCTGGCACTCGCCGCGCCGCTCATGGCGCTGGCGCTTGGCGCGCCCGCCCAGGCGCATCGCATGTGGCTGCTACCCTCGATCACCGTGCTGGCCGATACCAACCAATCGGTCACTGTCGATGCGGCCATTTCCAACGACCTGTTCTATCCCGATCACTTCCCGCTGGGGGTTGACCAGGTGAAGGTCTGGGCGCCCGACGGCACGCCGGGCAAGATCGAAAACGCCGCGCGGCTGCGCACGCGATCGGTGTTCGACGTGGCCATCGACAAGCCCGGCACCTGGAAGATCGGCACGGAAATGGCCAATCTTTCTGGCACGTTCAAGGTGAATGGCGAGCTGTGGGGGCTGGGCATGCGCCGCCCAGGCGGTCCCGGCGGCACGGGCGGCACGGGCGGCCCAGGCGGCCAAGCGGGAATGGGTGCGCCGCCGCGCGGCATGATGCCGGGGGGCCCGGCTGGTCCCGGTGGCCCCGGCGGACCGGGTGGTGGCGAAGGCGGCCCCCGCCCGCAGATCGCACCCGATCACATGGTGGCCAGCCTGGCGGATATTCCCGTCGATGCCACCGAGGTAAACCTGACCGAAACGCTCAACCGCAACTTCGTGTTCGTCACCGCCGGCACCCCCACGACGCAGGCCTTTGCCCCCAGCGGCAAGGGGCTGGAAATGGTGCCCATCACCCATCCCGATGAACTGGTGAGCGACGAGCCGGGCAAGTTCCGCTTCCTGATCGATGGGCAGCCGGCGGCCAAGCTCAAGGTGACGGTGATCCCTGGCGCCAAACGCTATCGCGATATCGAGGGCGCGCAGGAACTGACCACTGCCGCCGATGGCACGGTCACGGTGAAATGGCCGGTGCCCGGGTTCTATTGGCTGAACGCCAGCCTGACGGACGATCACCCGGCCAACCCGCGCGCCGCCCATCGCCGCACCAGCTATACCACCACGCTGGAAGTCGTGGCGCCCTGACCCTGCCCGACCAGGCAAACCGGATGTTGCGCCTTGCCGTGCCCACCGCGATCGACCCGGACAGCCTTGCCGGGTTCGATCCGGCGGCGCCGATCGTCATCCTGTCGGGCCTGACCATGGGCACGCGCTGGCAGGTGCGCCTGGCCCATCCGGCTGGCAGCGCGGACCGCGCCGCGTTGCATGCCCTCATCCAGGCGCGGCTCGACCGGATGGAGCGGGCGCTCAGCCACTGGCAGCCCGGCAGCCTGCTGATGCGCTTCAACCGCGCGGCACCGGGAACCTGGCTGCATGTGGATGAAGACCTCGCCGGCGTGCTGCACCATGCTTTGGCCGTGGCGCGGGCGAGCCATGGCGCGTTCGATCCCGCCATCGGCCGCCTGACCGACGCCTGGAGCCTCGGCTCCCGCCGCCACTCCGCCCCGCCCGACAGCGCCACACTGGCCGCCGCCAGCACGGCTTCAGGCTGGCAGCGCCTGATCTTGGAACACGCCTGGTTGCGCCAGCCCGGCGGCCTGTGGCTCGATCTGTCGGGCGTGGCCAAGGGATATGCGGCCGATGCCGTGGCCGATCTGCTGGCCGCGCAGGGCCTGCGCCACGCCCTGGTCGAGGTGGGCGGCGAATGCACCGGGCGCGGGCTACGTCCCGATGGCGATCCGTGGTGGGTAGACGTGGAAAGCCCGCCCGGCGCCAACCTGGCGCCGCTGCGCGTGGCGCTGCACCAGTTGAACACGGCGACCTCGGGCAGCTATCTGGGCCTGCACACCATCGACCCTGCCACGGGCCAGCCTGGCCGGGGCCATGGGGCGGCAACCGTGCTGCACCGCCATGGCGCAATGGCCGATGCCTGGGCCAGCGCGCTGATCGTGATGGCGCCAGCCCAGGCCCACGCTGTGGCCGTGCGCGAAAATCTCGCCACGCGGTTGGTCGATCCGTCGGGTGGCGAGTGGCTTAGCCCGGCATTGGCAGCGATGATGGAATAATCATGCTAACACTGCTAGCATGATAGCCACAAGAAAGGCCGCCGGATGGTCTCCGGCGGCCTTTTGCTTGGCAATGCGATAGCCGTTAAAGCTTCACATTGGCCGTGAGGATCGCCGTGCGGCCCGCAGCCTGGCTGGCAAAGTGCGAGCTATAGGCCTTGTCGTAATAGCGCTTGTCGAACAGGTTGTTGATATTGGCCTGAAGCGAGAAGCGCGGCGTAACCTGGAAGCTGGCATTGGCGTCGAACCGCCAGTAACCGGGCACATAGCGCGCCAGGGTCTTGGTGACGACACCGCCGCTCACCGCCGCGCCATAACCGCCATAGACCTTGCTCATGTAGAGCGCGTTGGCGCCCAGCGAGAGGCGGTCGGTCGCCCGGTAGGTGGTGTTGGCGGTAAAGCTGTGGTCGGGCGTGTTGGGAAAGCGCTGTCCGGTGCTGGGCGAGGGTACGTAATAGGTGACGCCCCCTGCGGTAACTGCGGTGGTGCCGCCATTGATGATGGTGGAATCCATATAAGTATAGCCACCAAAGACATTCCAGCGATCGGTGATGTTGCCGCTGGCCGAAACCTCGATGCCCTTGACCCGCTTGTTGCCGATGAAGGTCACGGTGCCGTTGGCATCGGTGGCGCGGGCATTGGTGGTTTCGGTCTGGAACGCGGCAAGGGTTAGCGACAGCCCTTCGCCGAAGACGTTCCACTTGGTGCCCACTTCATAGCTGCGCGTGCGTTCCACCTTGAGGGCATCGGTGATCGCCTGGCTGGTGGTGTTGAGCGCGTTGCTGTCGCTGCCATTGGCCAGATAGGAACCCGGCGGCGTGGCGGCGGTGGAGGCGGAGGCATAGATGCTGCCGTTGGGCGCGGGCTTCCACGTCAGACCGGCCTGCCAGGTCCACAGGTTGTCGATCCGGCTGTACCACGCGCGGCCGCTTTCATCCGCAGCGGTCGGCAACAGGCCAGGGCTCACCCGCGTGACATAGTGATCATAGCGCAGCCCCAGGTTGAGCAGCAGCGCATCGGAAAAGTTCACCGTATCGAACAACGACACCGCCTGGGTATTGGTGCGCGACCTGGTCCAGGTCCTTTCGGCCGAAAGCGTGATCGGCGCGGTTACGCCCGATCCATCGGCAGTATAGCTGACCCAGCGGTCGTAAGGATTGGGATTGGCCAGGCTGGTGCAGTTGAAGGCGGCAATCGACGCGGCGCCGCAGCGGCCACCCGCCGCGCTGATGCCGGTGGCGATCGCCGTTCCCGTGGCCGCATTCGACACATAGTTGCCGACATCAGCGGTTTCGCGGCTGACCTCGCCGGTCAGGGCAAAGCTGTTCTTGATCCCGCCCAGCGTGAAAGTGCCGTAGAAATCGGTCTGGTTGATGAAGCCGGTGGTGCGGCTGTAGCGGCTGTTGGCCCGGCGCCAGACATTGCCGTTGATCACGTTGCCCTGGCTATCGTCGGGCTGGGTCAGGACATAGCCCTGGCTCGACACGCCATAGCGCGTGGTGTTGCGCAAGGTCAGCCCATTGGCGAAATGGTGTTCGAGGCGGGCCGTGCCGGTGTTGACCAGGGTGTGGCGGAAATCGCGATCAACCAGGCCATAGAACGCCGTGCGTGGCGTCGCGGCCACGGTGGTTTCGCTATAGCCGGCCGGCGCATTGGCAGTGGTGCGCAGATAGGGAATGCCCGAATCCGGCAGTTCGTGGCTTTCCAGGTGATAGTAATCCAGCGTCAGGCTGGTCGGGCCAGACAGGCCGAACTTGACCGAGGGCGCCACGCCCCAGCGATCCTGCCACACGGCATCGCGCCCGGCCACGTGCTGGTCGTGATACATCGCGGCCAGGCGCAGGCCGACATTGCCGATCGGCTGGTTCACATCGGCGGTCACCCGGCGATATTCCGCCGTGCCGGTGGCGGCCGAGACATTGGCAAAGCGCTCGCCGGTCGGCTGCTTGGACACGAGGTTGATCGCCCCGCCCACGCTGCCGCGCCCGTTCATCGTGCTATCCGAACCCTTGACCACCTCGATCTGGTCGACGGCAAAAACATCGCGAGACTGCGCGCCGATATCGCGCACGCCATCGAGGAACAGGCTGTTCTGCGCATCCGCACCGCGAATGAACGGCCGATCGCCCTGCGGATTGCCGCCTTCGCCGGCCCCCAGGGTGATGCCCGGCACGAAGCGCAGCGCATCGGCCAGGCTGGCCGTGGCATTGTCCTGCAGCACCTGCGCGGGGATCACCGTGATCGTGCGCGGCGTATCGAGCAGCGGGGCGGTGTACTTGGGCGATGCGGCCCGTTCGGTCTTGTAGCTGCCCTCGGTAATGGCGGTATCGGTGACGGTCACGCCGCCCAGCACGCGCGGCTCGGGGTTTTGCGCGGCCGTTGCATCCTGGGCCAGGGCGGGTGCGGCACCCGCGATCAGACTGATGCAACCCAGCGCGAGAAAACCGGCAGCCCCCGCCGCACCGGCACGATCAAAACTGTCCCTCACTCATTCATCCTTTGCGCGAAACATATCATTCGTTGCGGCAGGCTGCGGCGCGCTTGCGCCGATCCCTGGTGCCGGCGGGCATGCGCATCCGGCCCCGCCGATGCCGCAGAGCGCTTTAATGCGAATTGCTATCAGTCGCAACGCTATTGATAATGATTCTCCAATTTGATCTACCTCAAGGCTCCTAAACACCGAGCGACCTAGAAATCCGCCATCGCCACGGGCGGTGAGACGTCCGCAATGTGGCCCCATGCACGCGGTCAGAGCCATCTGGCCGAACGCTCTGAGCGCTATTGCGATCTATTCTCTCGACTCGCGCCGGAGAAGCGGCTATGCGAATGACTCTCAATAACCTGCCAAACCGCCAACGGGGGCCAGAATAGTGAGCAGCCAGGCCAGTTTGATCGCAACGCCAACCCTTGCGCCGCGCCCGGCATCGTCCGGCCTGCGCGGAGAGGTCGTGCCGCTGCGGCCTGCCACCTGGCAGCCTGCGCGCTATGAACCGAGCCGACCGCGCGGGCTGGCCATGATCGGGGCGGGCGCTGCCGTTGGCGCACTGCTCGTGGCTTTCCTGTCGCTGGGCATCGTGGCGGCCAAGCCGCGCCATCACACGCTCACGGCGGTGCGCCTTTCGGCTGATCTCACGCCACCACCGCCGCCGCCTCCCCAGGCCGCGCAGCAGCCACCGCGCGCGCCGGTGCAGCCTGCTTCGCCCATCGTGGCGCCCCCGCCGCCGATTACGCTGGCCTTGCCTGCGCCGACGATCGCCACCGCCCCCGTCGCCGCGCCGGTTGTCGTGCCCGCTCCCGCCCCGGCCGCTGCGCCAGCCCCGGTGGCGGCGCCAGCCCCGGCCGCACCGGCAGCGCCAGCGATTGCCAAGGGCCGCGATCTGTCGGCCAACCTGGTAGATGCCAGCCCGCCGCGCTATCCGATCGATTCGCGCCGCGCGCGCGAGCAGGGCACGGTCGTGCTCAATGTCACGGTGGGGCTCGATGGCCGTGTCGCCGATATCGGCCTGTCCCGCTCCAGCGGGTTTGACCGGCTTGATCGTGCCGCGCTGGCCGCCGTGCGCCATTGGCGCTGGACACCCACCCGCCAGAACGGGCAAACCGTGATGGTCCAGGGCCTGGTGTCCATTCCCTTCGTGCTGCAAGGCTGAAAGCCACTGCCATGATGCTGCATATTCCCGGCGTCCTTTCGCCGGACGACGTGGTGCAGGCCCGCGCCGCGCTGGCCCAGGCCGAATGGGAAGACGGCCGCGCCACCGCCGGCCATCTCGCCGCGCGCGCCAAGGCCAACCTGCAATTGCCGCTCGACAGCGCGGTGGGCTCCGCGCTGGGCCAGCGCATTCTCGAACGGCTCGGCCAGACGCCGCTGTTCATCGCCGCCGCGCTGCCGCTGCGCGTGCTGCCGCCGCGTTTCAACCGCTATGAAGGCGGCGGCACGTATGGCAGCCACATCGACAACGCCCTGTTTCGCCTGCCCGGCACCGACACCTATGTGCGCACCGACATTTCCAGCACGCTGTTCCTGTCCGATCCGCACGAATACGATGGCGGCGAACTGGTGGTGGAAGACAGCTATGGCGCGCACCGGGTAAAGCTCGCTGCGGGTGACATGGTGCTCTATCCGGGCACCAGCCACCACCACGTTACCCCGGTAACGCGGGGCACCCGCCTCGCCGCGTTCTTCTGGACGCAAAGCCTGGTGCCGGCCGAAGCCGATCGCCGCAGCCTGTTCGAGATGGACCAGGCGATCCAGGCCCTTGCCGCCGACCAGCCCGATCACCCGTCGATCGCGGCGCTCACCGGCGTCTATCACAATCTGCTGCGCCGCTGGTCGCAACCATGACCGGCGCGCCCCTGCCGGCCGATATCGTCACGCTCGATGATTATGAGCGGCACGCCGCCGCACTCATCGATCCGGCTAGCTGGGCACATATCCAGCAGGGCAACACGGCCGCCAACCGCGCAGCGCTGGCGCGCTGGGGCCTGGTGCCGCGCATGCTGCGCCCGCTCGACAGCGGCAGCACCGGCACCATGCTGTTCGGCCAGGCCCACGCTGCGCCGATCCTGCTCGCCCCGGTGGCCTATCAGCGGCTGGCCCATGCCCAGGGAGAAATCGCCACGGCCCAGGCCGCCGCCGCGCTCGACACCGCGCTGGTGGCCAGCACCTTGTCGAGCGTGGGGCTGAAAGCGATCATCCAGGCCCTGCACGATGCGGCCAGGGAATTGCAGCGCCCCGCCCCGCCGCCGGCCTGGTTCCAGCTCTATGTCCAGCCCGATCCAGCAGACACGCTCGCCCTGGTGCGCCGGGCCGAGGCAGCCGGCTATGGCGCCTTGGTGGTAACGGTGGATGCCGCCATCAAGCGTGCCGAATTTACGCTGCCGCCCGGCGTGGAGGCAGCCAATCTTGCCGGGCAGGCGCCGCCGCGTCATCACACCCATGCCCACAGCGGCCAGCTGGTATTCGGCAGCGCGCTCGCCGCGCAGGCTCCAACCTGGGACACCCTGGCCTGGCTACGCCGCGAAACCACGTTGCCTTTGGTGGTCAAGGGCCTGCTTCACCCCGATGACGCGCTGCGCGCCCGCGATGCCGGGGCCGACGGGGTAATCGTCTCCAACCATGCCGGGCGCGTGCTCGATGGCGTGGCGCCCGCGCTCATGCTGCTGCCGGCGATGCATGCGGCGCTGGGCGCCGACTATCCGCTGCTGTTCGACGGTGGCGTGCGCAGCGGCGCCGATGTGCTCAAGGCCATGGCGCTGGGCGCGCGGGCGGTGCTGGTCGGCGCGCCGCAATACCATGCCCTGGCAGTGGGCGGCATGGCTGGCGTGGCGCATATGCTGCATATCCTGCGCACTGGGTTCGAACTGGCCATGGCGCAATGCGGCTGCACCAGCGTGGACCAGATCACCCGCGATCTGGTGATTGCCTTGTAGGCCATAGCCGTTAAGTGGCAGCGCATGATCTGCGATCTGCCCAGCTATCTCGCCCGCATCGGCCTTGCCACCGCCCCCGCTGCCACGCCCCATGGCCTGGAACAGGTGCAGCGCGCCCATCGCCAGGCAATCGGCTTTGAAAATCTCGACGTGATGCTGGGCAGGGGCATCGGCCTGGAACCGGCCGATATCCGGGGCAAACTGGTCGATCGGCCGCGCGGTGGCTATTGCTTTGAACACAATCGCCTGTTCGGGGCGATGCTGGCCACCATGGGCATGCCCACGCGGCCGCTGCTGGCACGGGTGTGGCTGCGCGTCTTGCCCGGCGTGGTGCCACCGCGCACCCACACGTTCAGCCTGGTGACGCTCGCGGGGGAACAGTGGCTGGCCGATGCCGGTTTCGGTTCGTCCTATGTGCCGCCCATGCCGCTGGCTGACGGCGCCAGCGCGCTCGCTGCCGATGGCTATCGCCACCGCCTGCGCCGCGCCCGCGCGCCCGGCTCGCTGCGCGGCGAATGGGAGGTGGAACGCAGCCAGGACGGCGCCACGTGGGAGGCGCAATACAGCTTCGACACCACCGAAGTGGCTGCGCTGGACCTGGCCATGGCCAACCACTGGGTTGCCACCCGGCCGGAATCGCGCTTTACCCAGGCCTGCATCGTCTCGATCGTGCAGCCGCAGGGCTTTGCCTCGCTGCTCGATCGCCAGATGACAGTGCAGACCGCGCATGGGCGCGACGTCAGCGAACTTCTCGATGCAGCCGCCTGGCAGCGCACCCTCGCCGATGTATTCCACATCGAACTGACCGATGCCGAGGTTGCCCAGCTGGCGCCGCGCCTGTTCGGATAAGTCCCCGGCTGGCCTTGGCCGCCAATCGCGCTATAGCGCGGGCCATGACTGTGGTTACCCGCTTTGCGCCCTCGCCCACCGGCCGCCTGCATGTCGGCAACATCCGCACCGCGCTGCACAACTGGTTGCTGGCGCAAAAGCATGGTGGGCGCTTCCTGCTGCGCATCGACGATACCGATGCGGCGCGCAGCCGCGAGGAGCATGTCGCGGCGATCCGCGCCGATCTTGCCTGGCTTGGCCTCCATCCCGAGCGCGAAGAGCGCCAGTCTGCGCGCTTTGCCATTTACGAGGCCGCGTTCGAGCGACTGATCGCGCAAGGCCGGCTCTATCGCTGCTATGAGACCGCGCAGGAACTTGATCTGAAACGCAAGATCCTGCTCGGGCGCGGACTGCCGCCGATCTATGACCGCGCGGCCCTTTCCCTGACCGAGGCCGATCACGCCGCCCGCGCCGCTGCCGGTGACAAGCCGCACTGGCGCTTCATGCTGGATCACGACACCCCGATCACCTGGGACGATGGCATTCGCGGGCCGCAGCATTTCGATCCGCGCCAGATGTCCGATCCGGTGGTGCGCCGCGCCGATGGCTCGTGGCTCTATATGCTGCCCAGCGCGATCGACGATATTGAAATGGGCGTAACCGATGTGCTGCGCGGCGAAGACCACGTGTCGAACACCGCCACGCAAGTGCAGATGTTCCTGGCTCTCAACGCCCAGCCCCCCCGCTTTGCCCACGAAGCGCTGCTGACCGGCAGCGAGGGCAAGCTGTCCAAGCGCCTGGGCTCGCTCGGCGTGGCCGACTTGCGCGAGGCGGGAATCGAGCCCGAAGCCCTGGTTGCCCTGCTCGCCCGCCTCGGCACGTCCGATCCGGTCGATCCGGCGCTCGACGCGGCAGACCTCGCCGCCAGTTTCAATCTCGCCCATTTCGGCCGTGCCCCAGCCCGGTTCGACGAGGCCGAGCTACAGCGCGTCAACGCCGCCGTGGTCCATCGCCTGCCCTATGACCGCGTCGCTGCCCTGCTGCCCGCCGGCATGGGCGCAGCGGCGTGGGAAGCGATCCGCCCCAACCTGGCCCACATCGGCGAAGCGGCCGATTGGTGGCAGGTGATCCAGGGGCCGATCGCCTCGCCGGCGTTCGATGAAGAGACCCGCGCCTTCCTGTCTCAAGCCGCGCAGGTTGCCGCCGCGCTCGATTGGGCCAATCCCTGGCCCGCGCTTACTGCCGCGCTGAAAGACAGCACCGGCCGCAAGGGCAAGGCCCTGTTCCTGCCGCTGCGCCAGGCGCTGACCGGCATGGACCACGGGCCGGACATGAACGCCCTGCTGCCCCTGATCGCCCAGGACGAGGCGGTTCGCCGCCTGTCCTGAGCGCCGGGGATCACAGCCGGAAGCGCAGCCCCGCCGTGGCGCTGCCGCCATTGCTCGGCGCGCCCAGCTCGCCCGAACCGGTGAGGAACAGCGTGGCGCCCGGCGCCATCTGATACTCAACGCCGGCCGCCAGGCTGGCGCTCAAGCGGTTGCGCCGCACGCCCACAGCCTCCAGTTCGTCGGTCGAGCCCGCCAGGCTGGCAAACGCCCGCGCCTGGCGCCCCTGCACGCGATAGCGCATGCCCAGCGTGACAAAGCGACGCCACGGCGAGGCAGCATCCGGCGCGGTCTCGAAGCCAAGCCCGGCGTCGACAAAGCCTTGGGTCAGGCGCGCCCGCGCCACATCGAGGGCAAAGGGATGGGCGCTCGCTTCCTGGATCGCCTCGTGGCTGGTCCGCACCCAGGTCGTGCCCACTTGCGGACGCAACAACCAACCCGATCCCAGCGGGACCGTGCGGCTGAGCGAGGCATCGAAAGACCAGCTCGGCAGCGAATAGCTGGCCGTGATCACCCCGGCATCGGGCACGCTGCGGCGGGTAAAGGCATCGGCATCGTCATAGCTGGCCGACAGCGTCACGCGGGTTTTTCCACCAAACCGAGCGGTTACGCCGCCGATCGCGCCGCTGGCCTTGGTCGATGCGCCCAGGCTGGCAATCGTCTGGTGGCGGTCCATCCACCCGACATAGGCAGCAACGGCATAGCCTTCGCCGCCGACACCCAGACCAACCAGGCCGCCATAGCCATTGAGCGTTGCCGCGCTCACCCCTTGCGCCCCATTCGCACTGAACTGGCGCGTGCCACCCACCATCTGACCAAACCCGAAGACATGGCTGTCGCCACGCGCCTCGGCCTCGCCCATCGTCCGGCTGGTGCTGGCCAGGGCCAGCGCGGTTTCCGTGCCGATCTGCAAGGCGTCGGCATAGGGTTCTGGGGTCAGGCGGGCGAACGCTGCAACGATCGGTGCGCCGTTGCTGTCCTGCAAGCTGTCGAGCGCGGGGAACAGCGCCGCAGGGGCATTGGCCGCCGCCATGGCGGTGTTGATATAGCCGATCGCGCGGCGCACCTGCGGCGCATAGCCGGGCGCATTGGCAAACTGCACCAGCAGGCCCAGGTCACCGTTGGCCAGGGTGCGCAGCGAACCGGCCAGGCCCGTTACCGTGTCAAACTGGCCGGTCACCCCGCCCGATGCACTGATCAGGTCCAGCGTGGAACCGACCTTGACCGGCGTGGTCGCCACGATCTGCAACGTGCTCCCGGAATTGATCGTCAGCGTCCCGTTGATGTTCAGCTTGTCACGGGCGTTGGGCGCGATTTCGAACACCGTGGTCGATCCGGTGACCAGCAGCACGTTGCCATTGACCGTCATCGTCCCGGGCGAGGCACCTGGGCTGAGCGTGCCGTTGACGGTAAGATTGCCGTTGACCGTGCCTGCCGAACCGAACACCGCGCCGCGCCCCACGGTAATGCTGTCGGCGTACATCACCGAGCCGGCCAGGCCGACGAGCCGCCCACCGGTCAGCACCACGCTGCCAAAACTGCCCTGGTTTGCCAGTGTGGCAAATCCACCGCTTTGGGTCAGGCTCGAAACCCCGATTACCGTGTCCAGCGCCACTGGCGTAGCCTGGCTGCCACCGTTGATTTCCAGCACATTGGTGCCGCCGCCGGCATAGATCGATCCGGCAAACGCGCCGTTCATCACCAGACGGTCGTCACCGCTGCGGGTCACGATGTCGCCCGTGATCGATCCGCTGTTGATCAGCGTGGCATTGCCGCTCAACAGATAGACGTTCCCAACGATACGGCCACTGTTGTCAAACGAGACCATGTTGCTGGCGTCAGCCGCGACAGAAACGGCATAGCCGACGGGCTGCCCATAGCCGTACCAATCGGGATCGGTCTGCGGCGTGAAGCCCGTGATCGTGCCACTGTTGGCGATAGTGAGGGTGCCGGCTTCTGCTGTCGGTGGATAGCTGTAACCGCCGCCCACGATGCTGAGGCCACCACTGATCACGCCGCTGTTGGTCACATTGCTGCCAGCGAAGGTATTGGCCGCCAGGTCGACAGCCGGGCTCACGCCATTGTTCCCGATGCGGCCGCTGTTGTTGAAAGTCAGGCTGGATCTGCTCCACGCCGCAACGGCAGATCCCGTCAAGGTCGGCGAACCAATGCTGGCGCTGTTGTCGAACAACGCCGTGGCCACCCAAGCCCGGCCGATATCCGCGCGATTGACGAAGCCCGCCAGGTCGCCCTGCGCGCCAGGAACCAGTTGGACGGTATAGCCCGAGAGCGTGCTTACGCTGCCGGTGGTGGCCAGCTGGTTGATGATTGTGCCGGTACCAGCGACCAAGATGTTGCCGGTATAACCAGATGGGCCGGCGAGAGTGACCTGCGCGTCGGCACCGTCGGCGATCGTGAGTTCCTGCGTGAAACCTGCGGGCAATGCCTCGCCCAGCGTTACGGTTGCCGTCCCGCTGCGCAGGTGCCCCACCGAGTTGGTGCCTGCTCCACCATCGATCATGCCGGTCACGCCGAAACCGGCTCCCGTCTCGATCAGCTGATCATCGCTGTCGCCGAACAGCAGGTTCCCGTTGATCGTGCCGCCATCGGCAATATAGACGCCGCTGTTGTAAGCGCGGTCATAGACTTGGGAATAACCCAGATCGACCGTCCCGTTGATGACGCCAGCGTTGCGCACCAACCCGCCGCCCATCTCGACCGCGTCGCCAACGCCGGTGATCGTGCCACCAGCCAGGTTGGTCACCTGGTTTGTCCCGCTGTAATAGCCATAGCTCGACATGGCGATCGCAGCGCCACCCGTGCTGACAAGCGCGCCGCTGTTGTTCACCGTGGTGCCGATCATTTGCACCGCGCTTTGGCTCGCGGTGATACTGCCCGTGTTCGTCAGTGTGCTGGCAGTCACGCCCACACTGCCATCGGCCACGATCGTGCCGGCATTCACCACGGCTTGCGCGGTGACGGCGCCATAATAGTTAATAGTATTGCCGCCCGAAGAGCTGTCGGTCAGGCGGACAGTCCCGTTGTTGATGAACGTCGTGCCCGTCTCATAGGAATAGTATGCCGTGGGCAGCACGACCGTGCCCACCGGATTGGTCGTACCGCTGCGCGTGGCTGACAGCGTGCCATTGTTGGTGATCGTGGCAGGTATGCTCGCGACGCTGCCATTGTATCCAGTGGCCTGGGTCGGAATCACCGACGTCGTGCCCAAGGCCACCATGTCGGTCGTGGCGACCGTACCGCTCAGCACGACATTGCCGGTGCCGGCGATGCTCACCGTGGAACCCCAGGTTCCATCGGCATGCAATGCCAGGGTGGTGCCGCTCGCAACCTGATAGCCGACGCGGGCAAAGCCACTGGGCAGCGCCAGGGTGGCGCTCGCGTCGCCCGTCACGTCATATCGCAATTCCGAATGATCCGCCTGAACCACGCCGTTGATCCCGGCAAAGCCGCTGGTTCCCGGCCCACTCAGCGTGGTCATCAGCACGTCATCCCGCCCCAGGGTCAGATTGCCGTTGAGCATCCCACCACTGGTCGCAACGTACATCGTCCCGCCATAGGAGGAGTTGCCAGTGCGAGTGGCGATCTTGACGTCCCCATTGATCGTGCCGGCGTTATAGACACGGATGTAAAATGCCCAGGACTCGCTTGGCGCGACGGCGGCACTGCCGCCGGTGATGATGCCCCCGGCGCGATTGTCGATCTGGGCATAAGCTCCCAGCACCACGGCCGTCCCAGACGCGCTGATCTGTCCGGTATTGGTCAGGATCCCGTCACCCAGCAGAACCCCGGTCGTCGCTCCAGCAATCGTGCCGCTGTTGGTGCCGGATGTGCAGATACAGGTATAGGTCAGTTCCAGGGCAGTTCCGCCGGTCGAACGGATCGTGCCGCTGTTGCTGAAGCCCGAGCCAGTATAGACCGAGGCAGCCGTGCCGCCCGCGGTGATCGTGCCGCTATTGGTGAAATTGTCGCCGTTTGTCCTGAGGCCATTGCCGCTTGCGGAAATGGATGCCTTGTTATCAATGACGGTATTGGCAAGGTCGACGGCATAAGCATCACCGCCGGTCTGGCTGGTAATAGTGCCCTCGTTCACGAACGTTCCGCCCGCTGGATAGAACGAAGTGTTGCTCACCACCGTTCCGGTCCCGCTGATCCTGGCCTGGTTCAAGAGCGTTCCAGCACCATCGAAGTAGAGCGACGATACAGTGGGATAGTCGCTTGCCACGGTCAGCGTCGTGCCGAAGATGGGCGCCAGGCTGAGCTGGGTGAAATGCGTCGGCAGCACCGGCGCTGCCGACAGTGTCGCATCGCTGCTGGTCACCAGCTTCAAGGTATTGACCCCGGCGCCGCCATCGATTGCGCCGGAAATGCCGGTTACCAGGTTCCCGCCGTTGAGCGTCCCCACCAGCACGTCATCGCCCGATCCGAACACGACATTGCCGGCGATCGACCCTTGAGATGAATCGATCGCGCTGTTGCCAGACCCGGTGAGGACATTGCCGACGATTGTGCCCTGGTTCACCAGGTTGAAGCTGCCTTGCGTGCTCAACGCGGTATTGCCGGGCTTGACCGAGATCACGCCGCCGGCAGCGTTGGTGACATTGAGCGTGCCGCTGCCAGCGGCAATGATCGTGCCATCGCCGGTGTTGCTGATCACGCCGCTGTTGGTAATGTCCGCCCGGACCGGCGTTCCGTCGATCACGCTGGCGCCACTGGCGCTGATCGTGCCGCCCGCAAGGTTGGTCAGCATCAGGTATGACGCACCACCGATCGCAGCCCCGCTGCCGGTGCTGCTGATCGTCCCGCTGTTGGTCACCGTGCCATAGCTGAGCACGATGGTGGGGCTGGCACTGCCAGACGTGATCGTGCCTTCGTTCCATACCGTGCGATAATATGCGCTATTGCCCAGCGATGGCGCGATCGCGCTCAGCGCCCCGCCGTCGATCGTGCCGATGTTGCGAATTGCGGCATTGGCCTGGATCGCGCCGATAAACCCGCTGGCGTTGTTGTAGATCGTGTTGAAGCTGAAATTGGGGTTTGTGTCGTAGATCGCCACGCCGCTCGTGCCGGTAATGGTGCCGGCATTGGCGATCGACAGCCAGGTGCTGCCATAGGGATTGCCAGGGCTTCCCGCCAAGGTGATGCCGTACGCGCCCGCGACCGTGCCGTTCTCGCCAACGCTAAGATTGACGCTGGAGCCGGCAAAATCGGTGCCGCTGGAATCGGCTGGCCCGGATAGCACGGCAATGCCCGCAGTCCCCGTATTCGACACAGCACCATTGACCGTGATCGTGGCATAGCGCGACTGAAACGACGCCGTGGCCGGCATCGCTACCGTGATCGCCGCCGGGCCGTTGGTGTTCAGGCTGGCGCCCTCGTCAACCGTCAGGGCCGTACCCGAACGCGTGATGACATAACCATCGCTGGAAGTGCCGGTACAGGTCACCGCAGTGTCCGCCGTTTCCACGCATTGCGCCCAAGCATGGGCTGGCAAGACGACCGCCATGGCAGCCAGGCTGGCTTGCGCGCGCAGAAAGTTCGCCCGCGACGGGCGACGAACAGGTTGATGATGGTCCAACGATTGCCCCTAAATCACGGTATCTAAACGGATAGACACCGGCCTTGTGTATGAAGCAATTTGAAAAGGACCAAAGCATTTTGATATTTGCTGCAGCGCAAAAAGGTTCCGCAATGGACCTGCGCTTGCGGCTCGCGCTCGGATTCAGCCAGGCTGGCCAGCACGGGCGATGCCGCCTGGTGGCGTTTTGCCGCCGATTAGCGGGATCCTGAACGCAGAAAAGCCCCGTGCCATGTTTGGCCGGGGCTGTTGTGTGTTGGGCTGTGTTGAGAGATGGTTGCGGGGGCAGGATTTGAACCTGCGACCTTCAGGTTATGAGCCTGACGAGCTACCGGGCTGCTCCACCCCGCGATGCGCTGCGGCCCCGT
>NZ_QBUE01000023.1:0-51641 GCF_003058045.1 Novosphingobium sp. GV079
TGATGGTCGCGGTGCACGGCGGCGGCGCGGAACACCAGCTCGGTAAACGGCAGGTCGAACAATGCGGCGATTTCCTCGCGGCTCCAGTCGGTGCGCACCGTCGGATTGGTGACGGGGGCTTCGAGCGTGGCAAGGTCGGACATCGGGCGACTCCGTTGTGGCGGGACGGGATGAAAGCGGTTTAATCGTGCCCTTAGTCAAAGAGCGCGGACAGGGGAAGGCCCACCGTTGCACGGGGTGAACGCGCGCTTTGCTGTCCTTTGGGTAGGGCAGGGGCCATTTGCGGATTGGTAACGCCATGGGATTATGGCCAAAGGCAATTGGCATCAGCAGGAATGGAACAGGCGTGCAGGGCAACGGGGTGTTTTCGCAGACGGGCGGTCCCAGGATCGGTGTGGTCGGGCTGGGTTATGTGGGCCTGCCCCTGGCGATTGCCTTTGCCCGCAAGTTTGCCGTGGTGGGTTTTGACGTCAGCGCCCATCGCATCGCCACCTTGCGCGCCCATCATGACTATACTGGCGAGGTTTCGGCCGAGGACCTGGCTGCATCCACGCTTGTGGTGACCGACGATGCCACGGCGCTGGCGGATTGCCCGGTGATCATCGTGACCGTGCCCACGCCGGTGGATGAAAGCCGCCGCCCCGATTTCACCCCGGTGCGCATGGCCTGCGAAACGCTGGGCAAGGTGATCCGTCCGGGCACCGTGATCGTGTTCGAATCGACCGTCTACCCCGGCGCGACCGAGGAAGTCTGTGCCCCCACGATCGAGCGGGTTTCGGGGCTGAAGGCCGGCGTCGATTTCAAGCTGGGGTACAGCCCCGAGCGGATCAATCCGGGCGACAAGGAGCATCCGTTCGAAAAGATCGTCAAGGTCGTGGCCGGCGAAGACGCCGAAACGCTGGACCTGCTCGCCGATCTCTATGGCGCGGTGGTGGAAGCGGGCATTCACAAGGCCAGCTCGATCAAGGTGGCCGAAGCCGCCAAGGTGATCGAGAACACCCAGCGCGATATCAACATCGCCCTGATGAACGAGATTTCCAAGATCTGCGATCTGGTCGGCATCCGCACCAGCGAAGTGCTGGCGGCCGCTGGCACCAAGTGGAATTTCCTGCGCTTCTATCCCGGCCTGGTCGGCGGCCACTGCATCGGCGTCGATCCCTATTACCTCACCGCCAAGGCCGAACAGCTGGGCTATCACCCGCAGGTGATCCTGGCCGGGCGGCGCATCAACGATGGTATGGGCGCCTATATCGCGCAGCGCACGGTCAAGATGCTGGCCGGGGCAGGATGCGCGCTGAAAACCGCGCGTGTCGGCATCCTGGGGCTGACGTTCAAGGAAAACGTGCCCGATATCCGCAATTCCAAGGTGGAGGATATCTGGCGCGAGCTGGCCGATTTCGGCATCGCGCCGCTGGTGCACGATCCCCTGGCAGAGCCGGCCGCAGCGGCGCACGAATTTGGCATCACGCTCAGTTCGCTCGATGATTTTGCCGATCTCGACGCGGTGATCTATGCCGTGTCGCACCGTGAATATGCCGCGCTGGGCGGCGCGGCGATTGCCGCGATGCTGCGCCCCGGCGGGGTGTTGATCGACGTGAAATCTGCGCTTACGCCACAAGCGCTTCCGGCTGGGGTGCAGTACTGGAGCCTGTAAGCGGCACGGGCGCCCAAGCAGCCGGGCTGCCTGGCATATGCGGGGGAATCGGTGGGGGCGCCATGGCGAGGCCAGTGGCGCTGCCGCGCACTACGCGGCGGTAAAAGCTGCCGTTGAGCAGCGCCCGCGCCATGATCGTGCGTTCCAGTGCCAGCCACAAGGCGCGGTTCGGCGCCGCCTGCGGTGCTTCGTGCCAGAAGCGGTGCAGCGGGCCTTGGTAGGTCAACCCCGGCATGTCGTAAAAGGCGCGGCCCACGGTCTTGGTCGCGCGGCCGGCGCCCAGCGCGCTCAAGCCAACGGTGCTGTTGATGGTGATCACCCCGCGGCAATGCTGCAACAGCAGCAGGGTGGGCTGATCGTGCAGGCACAGCACCCGTTCGGCGCAACCGTGTCGCCCGGCCTCGCTCGCCACCAGGGCGCGATAGTCGCGATACCCGCGATCCATCGGGTGATGCTTGATCACCAGCAGGCAATCGGGCGGCGCATGGCGTGCAAACGAGGCGATGGTGGATGCGATGAACCCGGCCACGCCGCCGGTATCGGCATGGTGCAGCACCTGCGAATCGTTGTGCACCTGCAAGGGCACCAGGAACCAGCGCCCGCTCTCGGCCCCGGTCAGCCGTGGCAGTAGTGCCCGCTGCGCCCGCGCGCGCAGCGGCTTGCGCCAGGCAGAGCGCAGCCAGGGCAGCGCCTGCACCAGTTCGAGCGGGCGATGGTGGACATAGTGGGGAAACCGCCAGGCAAACAGCGCCCCGGCCGCGAAATAGAGCATGGCCCACAGCGCCATGCGCCAGAACGTGGGCGGGACCGGCACCACCGGCGCCGTGCCTTGCGGCCTTGGCCAGGACGGCCCGGCTGGCGTCGCGCCAACCAGCGCCTGGGCATCACGGGGCAGGGTGCTGTTGGCGTTGACCCCACCCCATTCGAACGTGAGATGGTTGGGCCGCAGATAGCCTTCCTCGAACACGCCCACGGGCACGCCGTGGCGCTGGCACACCGTGCGCGCGGCCTGGTGCACCGGGCGGCAATCACCGAACAGCATCACGCAATCGATCTGCCAGGCGGCCAGGTGCCGCTCCAGCCAGGCCGGCCATGCCGCCATCGGCCCGCGCCAGGTGTGGCCGCCGGGAAAAAACATCTGATCCCCGGCATGGAAGTTCACTTTCCACACTTGGGCCCCGGCGCGGCGCAGATCGCGCGCGAGACGGGAAAAGAACGGCCCGACTGGACCCTGCAACAGCAAGATGCGCTTGCCGGCAAAGCTCGCCCATCCCCCGTCTGCCGCATGGCCACGCCCGCCAGCGCTTGTGGCAATCCGGGCATTGCGGCTTTCGCTGCCTTCGTGCACCGTCCGTCTCCACTCCATCATGGTCGTGCCAACCGGATGATGGGTGATCGCGATCGCGCCGTGTCACCAGCGCGGAAACAACCGTTTCGCAGGCAGTAAACGCCCGATTTCCGTGGGGTTGGTGGCAAGGCAGCGTGCGGCAGATCGCGCAGCACCGTAACGCGCCACCGGAATGGGCCCTATGCCGCTCGCCCGCCTGGCAAAGCCTGTTCGATATGGAGCCATTCCCCCGGCCGTTTGCCGCCGACGTTGCAGGATTAGACCCCGGCCACGGCCGCCACTTCGGCCAGGCGCCGGTCCCAGGTGTGGTGCGCGGCGACATGCGCCGCCCCGGCGCGGGCGCGTTCCAGGTCATCCCGCTGCGGGCCGTGGCGCAACCGGGCAAACAGGTCTTGCGCCTGCGCGCCATCGCGCACCACGTGGCAGTACCGGGCAAACAGCGTATCCACCGATCGCGCGGCAGAGGTGACGGCAATGCCGCCACAGGCCAGGATCTCCACCAGCCGGCGGGAAAACATCGTGGCCGAATCCGTCACCGTGTTGACGTTGAGCGAGACCAGGTTTTCCTTGTAGATGCGCGCGGTTTCGGCGTGGGCTACGGCCGGATGCACGGTCAACCCGGCGCTGGCGGGATAGCGATAGATCGATGATGGCCGCGCTGAATTGCGGTCATAGACCGTCAGCCCCAGGCCACTGTTTACCGCTGCGGCAAAGACCATGTCCTGCCAGGCACGGCGCGCCGGGTGCACATGGGTGGAATAGCTGCCGACGAAATTGGCCTGGCGGCGGGCAAAGGCAAACCCGGTAAAACGGTGATAGGCCGGCTGCACCGGAAACGGCAGCACATGGACCGAAGCACCCGCGCCCATCGCCGCGCGATAGCGCGCCAGGCAATTGGCATCGACGGTAAAGACATGATCGAACAGCCGCGCACTGGCGATGAAACGGTCGAAATGAACCCCGTCTTCCTTGTTCCAGAACACCGTGGGAATGCCCATGTCGCGGGCGATGCGGACCAGCACGCGCAGCCGCCGGTTGGAACGCAGCCAATGATCGGGATAGCTGGCGACGCGATATTGCCAGGTCTGCGCCCACCCGGCCCAGGTGCTTTCCACCAGCAGCATGTCGGGCCGCGCGGCGGCGAGCAGGCGGTGAAAGCCATAGGCTGTGGCCAGTGCCGGCACGTCGATGATCTGGCATTCCGGCGCCAGGCAGGCGCGCGTCAACTCATCAGCCACCAGCGCGATCTTGAGCCGGGCAAAGGGCGCGGGCATCACGGCAGTGTCCGCCCGCCATCGAGCAGAAAGCGCGGCGCCGTGGCGCTGCCCGGCGGACACCACGACAGCGCCACGCGCGATCCGCGCACGATCACGCGGCGGTCTGCCGGCAGGTTGCCGAAATCGTTGCTGGTCACGCGGATACCGGTGGAGGGGCATTCCCCGCCCGCCTTGGTGCAGGCATCGGTGCGCGTCATGTCGCAGAACCACTCCTCGATGGCCGGCGCGCCATCGGCATCGCGGAAATGGTTGGCGCGGATCGTCGCCCCGCCCGATGCATCGCGCAGCTTGATCGCGCTGCCGCAGAAATCCTGAAAGGTATTGCCCTCGATCTGTGCGCCGGTGGAATGACTGGCCAGATAGATCGCGTGAAGGCCGCCGCATTTATCGCGCGGGGCGTTGCGGATGGTGTGGAAGAACACCCCGTGCACCACGGTATCGCGCGCATTGACCAGGCGGATCGCGGCGGTCGACGGGGCCAGGCCTGGCGCGACGCCTGTGTCCGTGCCGATCTGCGCCAGCACCAGGTTTTCCAGCACGGTGCCCCGGTTGAACGCGGCCGGATCGTTGCGGTTGCCGTTGAGGCTGATCGCCGTGGCATAGTGCGCGATGCGCAAGGCCCGCACCGTCAACCCGCTGTCGCGCCCCTCTGCCCCGCGAAAGCGCAGCCACGTGCCGCTGCCATCCCCCACGAACGCCGGATAGGCAGCCGGATCGGCGTTGCTCCCGGCCAGGGTCAACGGGCCATGCAGGCGCCGCCCGTCGATATTGGCACTTTGCCCGCGATAGACGCCGGGCAGCACGATCACGCGGGTTTCCTCGCCCGCCGGTGCCTGCTGCGCACGGGTGATGGCCGCGCCCAGCGTGGCAAGGGGCGCCTTGGCGCTGTGGCCATCGGTCGCATCGTTGCCATCGGCCGCCAGATAGAGCGTGGCCCCGTGCGCAGCAATCGGGGCCAGCAAGGCCAAGGCGACAAGCCAGGCGCGGATCATGCCGCCACCGCCTCTGCCACCGGCAGGCGCAGCGCCAGTGCAGTACCGAACCGAGCATTGTAGGCGGCAATCGCTTCTTCCAGCCGGCCAGCATGGCGCGCCATGTCGTCATGGTCTGCCGCGCCAAGCACCGTGGCCCGCGCGTTGCCGGTGGCGCGCGCCGTGGCGTTGCGGTTGTCT
The DNA here is from genome assembly GCF_003058045.1 of Novosphingobium sp. GV079. Classification (NCBI taxonomy): domain Bacteria; kingdom Pseudomonadati; phylum Pseudomonadota; class Alphaproteobacteria; order Sphingomonadales; family Sphingomonadaceae; genus Novosphingobium; species Novosphingobium sp. GV079. Next base: position 5,452 of record NZ_QBUE01000023.1, read on the forward strand.
GTCGTGGTGGCGATCCGCGTGAGCTCTTCGGGCGAAGGCGCCAGGCCCAGCGGCGCAAACAGCTGGCACCCCAGCCAGCCCGGTTTGTCTGCCGCCGCGATGAAGGCATCGAGATCGAGCGGGCTGATCCGGGTGTCGAGACCCTCGGCGGCCGGCGCATCGGCAATCGCCCGCGCCTGGTCCAGGCTGTCGCAATAGCGCTCCACGAACTGGTCCATGTCGTCGGAAAACCAGGGCATGGCTTTGAGCGAGAGCCAGCAGTCGGCCGGGTTGCGGATACAGTGCAGCCACACCAGCCGGGCAAATGCCGGCTGCACGATGGCGCTGATCGCGGCGCTCTGCCGCTCCATCTGCGGGCACTTGAAGCCGTGCAGATCAGCCCCTGGCTTGCTGATCCGCCGCGCCTTGGACAGCAGCGTAAACAGGTCGATCACGCCCTGCGCGCGCTTTTGCCGGTAATAGTTGGCGGCATACCCCGTGGCATAGGCGCGATCCCCGGCGGCCAGCGTGGCGCGAATGGTCTGGATCAGGCCGCTGCGGATTTCGCCCTGCAGGCACAGGCGCGGATGGGCATTGAGGAAATCGGCAAACTGGCGCGTGCCGCAGCGAGGCATGCCGCACAGCACGATGAAGGTTTCAAGCGGCAGGCGCTGGGATGGGGGCACGGGCGTCATGGTCCTTGGCCAAGAGGGGGGCGTCACAGGGTCTCGGTAATGCGGCCTTCCTCGCAGATGGCCTCCGGCTCGGCTGCGGCAACGTGGCCCTGCGGGGCAAAGGCTCTGGCCAGCGGGCCGGCGAAGAAATGGCGCATCACCAGATCCACCCCCATCGCGTTCACCGTGCGCAGATCGGGGTTGAAGAACATGCCCCGGCTGGGATGCCCGGTGATGATCTCATAGCTGGGGAAATAGCTGATATCGTGATGATCGGCGGCGAGATCACCCGCCACGGCGCGCAGCACCGATTTGGAATAGACCGTGGCCGGCAGCACATGCTCCGCGCTGGCCGTGGCCATCAGCGGTACGGGCGACACGGTCAACAACATGCGCGCGGCGGGGTTCACCTCTTTCACCAAGGCCCAGAACGCGGCCATGTCGGCCAAGACCTCGTGATGGCGCAGATTGCGAAAGGCGTGGGCTGCGGAATCGAAACTGCCCGCCAGGGTGCCGGGCGCCGTGGGGTAGACCGTGCCATCGGCCAGGCTTTCCCAGCATTCGGTCAGGCCCAGGGTGAACACAATGACATCCATGGTTTCCAGCATGGTGCGCACCGCCCCCAGATGCAGGCGCCGCGCCAGCAGCACCGTGTCGGCCGTGGCGTGCCCGGCGGGATCGACGGCAGGGCGCAGCGCGTCGTAAAAGCGGCCCTCGCGCTCCCACACCACCTCGGCCGGGCGCCGGCGGGCCAGCGCCTCTTGCGCCAGTTGCAGCATCTGCCGCGCGGTATAGACGTTGCCATAGCGGCACGAAAATACGCCATAGCCAAAGCTGCGCGCCTCGGCCGCATCGGCAAAGACCGGCGGCGGCGGCTCGCAATCGAGGAAGTGCGCGCCGCGCGCGGCCAGGGCATGGCCGATATGCTGGGCAAAGCAGCTGCCGGCGGTGGCGATGCGGTCTTCGGGCGAGAGCGCGATCGGGTCCCACAGTTCGGCAATGTCTGCCAAGTGGCGCTCGGCCACGGCGCTCGTCCAGAAGGCGCGCGGCGGCAGGCCGCGATAGGGGTTGCGCATCAGGCAGGTTCCTTGGCTGGTGCAGGCAGTGAGGGGGCAGGCGTGGCGGCATCGGCGCCGGTGAACTGGTGCCGCAGCCAAGCTTCCAGCCGCGTACCGGCGGCCTGCGCGGCGGCATCCACCTGGCCGGGCTTGGCCTTGGCCTTGGCCGGTCCGCCGCGCGGCACTGCGGGTGGGGCCGGGCGCTGGCGCAGCGCATGCCAGGTATCGAGCAGATCGGCCGGCGTGGCGGTGGGGCTGATCACGGCCGCGCGCAACCAGTCGGCATAGGCATCGCGCGGCAGGCTGTGGCCGTGAACACCATGGAATTCGCTGTGGAACACCACGCGATCGGCCTCGGTCAGCCCAGCAATGGCCGCCGCAAACGGCAGCATGTGCGCGCGCCGGTGGTGCCGATCGCCCAGCGACTGGATATAGACCACCAGGTTGCGAAAGCCCGCGCCATAGAGCGCGGTGCAATCGGCCATGGTCACCCCGTCGAGCGCGGCATTGCTGGCCAAGCCTGGCCAGCACGCCGTGCGATAGGCGCTCACCAGCGGGGCGTGATAGCGGGTGATGCGGGTCTGCGGGTTGCCCACCACGGCAATCGATCCGGGCATGGCGTGCGATTGCGCCAGGGCGGCAAATCCGCCACCCGACGTGCCGAAAAAGATCGTGCGCTCTATGCCCCAAGCTTTGGCCATTTCGGCAAAGGCGCGGGTGAGCAGCGCGGGCGTGTCGAAATCCCGGTGTCCGGCAAACCAAGCGATGGCGAAATCGCCCGGCACCTGCAGCGAGGGATCGCTGACCGCCACCTGGATGCAATCGGCCAGATCGGGATTGAAGCCATTGAACGCGCCGCGGTGGCGTCGCGCCGGATCGGCCGCGCCGTGCAGGCTTATCACCATGCGCGTCGCCTGCGGAACAAGGCGCACACGGAATGCGATCGGCACCGTATCCAGGCCGCGCGGGGCCAGAAGCGTGTGGGTGCGCACGTTGAAGCGGTTGTCACCGGGGCGCAGCGTGGCGAGCTTGCGGCGCAGGCTGCGGACAAAGGCGCTCATGTTGGTCATTGCGCCGCCTCCAGCATCAGCGGTGTATGATCCAGTGCCAGCAGCGGGTGCAACAGGCGCGCTGCGCTCTCGCCCACCCCGCGCCAGGTGCGCTCCGCCGCAACCCATGCGCGGCCCTGGCGGCCGAGGCGGGCGCGCAAGCCAGGATCAGCGATCAGCTGCGCCAGCGTCCCCGCCAAGGCAGGCGCATTGCCCTTGGCAAAGGCCAGCCCGGTGTGCCCGTCGGCGATCATGTCGGCCAGCGCGCGCACATCGGAAACCACCACCGCCTTTTCCATCGCCAGCGCTTCCAAGGGTTTCATGGGCGACACCATTTCGCACACCGGCCAGGGCTTGCGCGGGAACGGGCAGATATCGATCAGCGAGTACCAGCTTTCCACTGCCTCATGCGGCACCCGGCCGGGCATGATCAGCCAGTCGGCAAAGCCGCCGTTCTCGGCCATGGCGGCAATGGCTGCGCCAATCGGTCCGTCCATGGTGCTGCTGGTATTCTCGCTGCCCACCAGCAGCAGGCGGAAAACGTGGCCCTGGGCCTTGAGCAGCGCGCAGGCAGCGGCAAGATCGTCCAGCCCTTCGTAATCCACGAAAGTGCCGATGTAGCCGATCACCGGCACGTCCGCAGGAATGCCCAACTGGCGGGCCAGCGCAGCATCGCGTGGGCGTGGGGCAAAGCGCGCCGGATCGCAGGAATTGGGCAGCAGCGCGATGCGGCCCGGTGCCACGCCGCGTGCCGCCAGTTCCTCGGCCATCGGCTCGGTCAGCGTGAACACCTGGTCTGCCGCCTGGGCAATCGCGGCCTCCAGCCGTTCCTGCACCTGATAGGCCGGCGTCGCGCGATAGCTTTCCTCGCGCGACATCTTGGTCACTTCCCAAAAACCGCGCACTTCATAGGCAAAGGGAATGCCCAGCCGTCGCGCCGCGATCAGCGCGGGCAGCGCCACCAGATGGTTCGATGCCGCCATCACCAGCGCCGGGCGCAGCGCGTGATAGCGTTCTTCCAGCGCGCGGGCGGCGGCGGGAATATAGTGCACATAGCGCAGATCGGTGCGGGCCGGCGTGGGCGTGCGCAGATAGGGCACACCGTCGATCACGTCAGCCTCGGGCACGGCGCTGTCCGCCAGGTCTTGCAGCACATCATGGGGAAAGCCCGGCCGCGTCATCGCCAGCACATCGGAACCCGCCGCGATCAGTCCGCCCGCCAAGCCATGGGTGCGCGTGGCATAGCCGCCGGTGGCATAGGGCAGGCTGTTGTGCAGCATGTAGCAGATACGGCCTGGCACCGGCGCGAGCAGCCGTGGCCCGCGTGGGGCGATCAACTGGAGCAGGTCCAGCTGCCCGGCCAGCCCCAGGCCCAGGCGCTCGATCCGGGCCTGCGCGACAGGATTGGCCCGCGCATCGGGATGGTGGCGCATTTCCAGCATCCAGCGCGCGCAGTGGTCAAACGCCCCCGCGCGCTGCGCGGCGGCATAGGCGCCGGCGAGGGTGCTCAGGCCCCGGTCGATCGCCACGGCTTCCTGCGCGGCGCGGCATTCTGCGGCAAGCTGGCCCGCTTCGCCCGCCGCCTTGCCCAGGCGCAGCCACTCGCGCGCGGCCTGTGCCGGATCGGCAAACGGCGTGGCGGCCATGGCGGCGTGCACGCTGGCCAGATCTGCGTCGCCCAATGCGGCGATCAGCCGAGGCGCATCGGCCACGATCCAGCCACTGTCGCCCGCTTCGGCCAGGTCCGCCGCCTCATCCTGCGCATCGATATCGCGGCTGGGCAGCGTCTGCGTGATGGCTTGTGTGATGCTGGCCCAGTCGCGGTGGGCGGTGGCATGGTCGCGGGCGGCCTGGCCCATGCGGTGGGCCATGCCGGGATCACGGGCCAGGGTGGCGATGGCCTGCGCCAGGTCTACGGCATCGCCGGGGGCGAAGAACAGCGCAGTTTCGCCCTCCTGCGCCTCGGCACGGAACACCGGCAGATCGGGCACCACGGCGGGCAGGCCCAGGGCCATGGCGTCGACCAGCTTGATCGGCGGGATCAGTTCGGTCACCGCGCTGCGGCGGCGCGGCAGGCAGGCGATGTGGCAGGCGGCCATGCGTGCCCGCGCGGCATCGGGTTCGAGCCGGCCGGTAAAGCTGACTGCCTGCGCCAGGCCCAGGCGCGCGGCCTGCTTTTCCAGGCTTTCGCGCAAGGGGCCATCGCCCATGATCACCAGGTCGATGCGCAAGCCCTGCTCATGCAGCATGGCCAGGGCATCGAGCAGCAGGTCCAGCCCTTCATAGGCGACCAGCGCCCCGGCATAGCCGATGGTAGTGGTGGCAAGCGGCGCGGCGGCAATCGTGGCAAAGGCGGGCGCGTCGATGCCATTGGGCAGCAGGGCCACGCGGGCGGGATCAAGGCCCCATTGCCCGATGACATGATCGGCCAGCGGCGCCGAGATGGTAAAGACCCGATCGGCTTGGCGCGCCACCAGGGCTTCCAGGTCCAGCCCCAGGGCATGGCGCTCGGTGCCGGCAAAGCCGGGCACATTGGCCGCGCGGCTCATTTCCCACAGACCGCGCAGTTCATAGTGGAAGGGAATGCCCAGGCGCCGCGCCGCGATCAGCGCTGGCAGGGCGTTGACGTGGTTGGACGCGGCGTGGATCGCGGCGACGCGGCGTGCCTTGGCCAGGCGGGCAATGCCGATGCTGGCCCGCTCGATATAGATGTCGAGCGGCAGGGATTGGCTGGGCTGGCGCAAGTGTTGCCAATCGAGGCCTTCATGGCTGCTGGCCAGGGCCTCTGGTGTGCCGGCGCTGTCGGCGCGGTCCCAGGGATAGCCGGCGCGGGTCAGGGCGACCAGATCGACGCCTTGCGCCAGCAGGGCGCGCAGCAGGGCCTGGGTGCGGGTGGTATAGCCGCTGGTGTGCCAGGGCAGGGCGCTGGCGGCGCAATAGAGCAGGCTTTGCGGGCGCGGATCATAGGCCGGCGCGGCCACGGGCGGCAGGTCTGGCAGGGCCTGCGCCATGGCGGCCAGGGCCTGGATCTGCTGCGCGCGGCTGCTTTCCGATCCACTCAACGCGGTATCGGCAGGCAGGCCGGCCAGCAGCGCGGCGGGCCGGGTCAGTTCGCCAGCGTCATAGAGCCGGAATGCCAGCCACTTCGCCCGCCACGGTTGCGGATCGGCGGCATAAGCCCGCTCGCCCAGCCGGGCGGCCGCCAGCGGATCGCTGTCCTGAATCTGGCGCGCCTCTTCGGTCAGGGTGCGGGCCAGTGCCTGGGCCTGTGCCCGTTCCCGCGCCGCTTGCGCGGCGGCCAGTTCCGCCGGATCGGGGGCCGGTTCGGGCGCGGGTGGATGCAGGATCTGCTGGATGCGCCGCGCTTCCGATCGGCTGAGCGGCAGGTCAGCGGGCAGGGTCTGCAGCATGTCTATCGCCCGCGCCGTTTCGCCGGCCTCGTGCAGGCGCAGGCCGAGCCACTTGGCGCGCCAGGGCTGCGGATCGATCGCATAGGCCTGCTCGCCCAGCCGGGCCGCCGCCAGTGGATCGCGGCCTTGAAGCTGCATCGCCTGTTCGGTCAGGGTGCGGGCCAGTGCCTGGGCATGGGCCCGTTCCCGCGCGGCCTGCGCGGCGGCCAGTTCCGCCGGGTCGGGGGCCGGTTCCGGCGCGGGGGGATGCAGGATCTGCTGGATGCGCCGCGCTTCCGATCGGCTGAGTGGCAGGTCTGTGGGCAGCGACTGCAACAGGTCTATCGCCCGTGCTGTCTCACCGGCCTCGTCCAGGCGCAGGCCCAGCCATTTGGCGCGCCAAGGCTGCGGATCGATGGTCTGGGCCTGTTCAGCAATGGCAATCGCGGCTGGCAGATTTGTTCCGGCCAGGGCGCGCGCCTCGCGTGTCCATGTTGCAGCCTGGGCCAGCGCTTGTTCGGCAGCATGGCGCGCAGCATCGCCGTCAGTTGTGGCCGGCAGGGCAGGCTCGGGCAGGGGGGCGGGCGCAGGTTCCGGCTCGCGCAGCGTCTGGGCAATGGTCAGCGCGATGGTGGCCCAGTCGCGATGGGCGGTGGCATGGTCGCGGGCGGCCTGGCCTATGCGGTGGGCCATGCCGGGATCATTTGCCAGGGTGGCGATGGCCTGCGCCAGGTTTGCGGCATCGCCGGGGGCGAAGAACAGCGCGGTTTCGCCCTCCTGCGCCTCGGCACGGAACACCGGCAGATCGGGCACCACGGCGGGCAGGCCCAGGGCCATGGCCTCGACCAGCTTGATCGGCGGCACCAGTTCGGTCACCGCGCTGCGGCGGCGCGGCAGGCAGGCGATGTGGCAGGCGGCCATGCGTGCCCGCGCGGCATCGGGTTCGAGGCGCCCGGTGAAACTGACGGCCTGCGCCAGGCCCAGGCGCGCAGCCTGCTCTTCCAGGCTGTCGCGCAAGGGGCCATCGCCCATGATCACCAGATCGATGCGCAAGCCCTGCGCATGTAGCATGGCCAGGGCATCGAGCAGCAGGTCCAGCCCTTCATAGGCGACGAGCGCGCCGGCATAGCCGATGGTGGTAGTGGCATGGCGCGCGGCGGCAATCCCGGCAAAGGCAGGTGCGTCGATGCCATTGGGCAGCAGGGCCAGGCGCGCAGGATCGAGGCCCCATTGCCCGATGACATGATCGGCAAGCGGCGCCGAGATGGCAAAGACCCGATCTGCCTGGCGCGCCACGAAGGCTTCCAGCTCAAGGCCCAGGGCATGGCGCTCGGTGCCGGCAAAGCCGGGTACATTGGCCGCGCGGCTCATTTCCCACAGACCGCGCAGTTCATAGTGGAAGGGAATGCCCAGGCGCCGCGCCGCGATCAGCGCGGGCAGGGCGTTGACGTGGTTGGACGCGGCGTGGATCGCGGCGACGCGGCGTGCCTTGGCCAGGCGGGCAATGCCGATGCTGGCCCGCTCGATATAGATGTCGAGCGGCAGGGATTGGCTGGGCTGGCGCAAGTGTTGCCAATCGAGGCCTTCATGGCTGCTGGCCAGGGCCTCTGGTGTGCCGGCGCTGTCGGCGCGGTCCCAGGGATAGCCGGCGCGGGTCAGGGCGACCAGATCGACGCCTTGCGCCAGCAGGGCGCGCAGCAGGGCCTGGGTGCGGGTGGTATAGCCGCTGGTGTGCCAGGGCAGGGCGCTGGCGGCGCAATAGAGCAGGCTTTGCGGGCGCGGATCATAGGCCGGCGCGGCCACGGGCGGCAGGTCTGGCAGGGCCTGCGCCATGGCGGCCAGGGCCTGGATCTGCTGCGCGCGGCTGCTTTCCGATCCACTCAACGCGGTATCGGCAGGCAGGCCGGCCAGCAGCGCGGCGGGCCGGGTCAGTTCGCCAGCGTCATAGAGCCGGAATGCCAGCCATTTCGCCCGCCACGGTTGCGGATCGGCGGCATGGGCCTCTTGCGCGGCCTGCGCGGCCGCCACGGGATCAGACTGGCGCAGCGCGCGCGCCCGTGCCGCATGGGCGTCGGCCCGCGCGATCTGCGCGCGGCGTTCGTGTTGCGCTGCCTTGCGCGCGGCCTGGGCCTCTGCCCGTGACAGCGCGGTGGGTGACAGGCGCGGCAGGGGCGGGAGAGCGGCGGGCGGCGAAACCTGTGCCAAGGCATCGTCCTGCGCCGGGGTGGCTTCGGGCAAGGCGGGGATGGCGGGGGAGGGACGCGTTGCCGGACGGCGCAGCGCAAGCAGCGCGGCAGGCATGCCGAGCCAGCGCTGCGGCTTGCGCCAGCGCTGCAACAGCGTGTCTCCCAGGCGATAGGCCGGCGAATCTTCCAGCGCCGCCACGCGTGTTTCGTAGCTGGCGAGGACGCGCTCGTGGCGCTCGGCCTGCTGCGCGGCGGCCAGGCGCGCATGCTGGGCGGCGGCGCGCCACGCTGCCGCCTCTGCGGCATAGGCGGCGAGATCGGCCGCGAGCAGTGCCACGTCGCCAGGGTTGACGCACGGAGCGGCGGCGGCATCTGCGGCAGCGTCGCTGTGGTCGCCATCGCCGGGGGAGATACCGGCGCCGTCATTGCCGCCTTGCATGACCCCGCTTTCCTGGCCCAGCGCTGGTGACAGGGCCAGTGCCGATGCAGTTGCCAGCGCGGGTGCATGGCATGATGGCGCGGGCAGCGCATGGGCAAGGGTTTGCGTGTCGGTCATCGGCTCCCCACGGCGCCCCGGCCAGGCGGGGCGAGCATAGCTGTGGCGAACACCCGATCCGAAACGCATGGCCGGTATCGGTGGCAATGTTGCCACCCTGGCCGCGTTATCCGCCGGCCCGGCTGCGTATAAGGCAGCAGGCCTGGCGGATCGGGTGCTCAGTCTGTCCAGATCCCGCGCGCGTCGACGATCTCCACCCCGTCGCGCCGCTTGGGCGAAACGGTCTTGAACGGACGATGGTCAACCAGCAGGGTCCAGACATCGGCTTGGTCGAGGGCGGCAAAGCCATCGATCAGTTCCACGCCGCAGGCCGCCAGCGCGGGCGGCAGCACGGCAATGTTGGGTTCCACGACCAGCAAGGGCCGGGTGAAATGGGTGGCCAGTTCCTTCACGATATCCACCGCCGGGCTTTCGCGCAGATCGTCGATATCGGGCTTGAAGGCGAGGCCGAAGGTGGCGACGCGCACCTGATCGGCCGTGCAGCCCTTGCGCGCGGCGACGGCGCGGGCGGCGGCCAGCACCTTTTCAACCACCCAGTGTGGCTTGCTGTCGTTAACCTGGCGCGCTGTGTGGATCAGCCGCGCCTCTTCCGGGCTGCGGTTGACGATGAACCACGGGTCCACCGCGATGCAGTGTCCGCCCACGCCCGGGCCGGGCTGCAGGATGTTGACGCGCGGATGGCGGTTGGCCAGCCGGATCAGTTCCCACACGCTGATGTCCAGCTTGTCGCAGATGATCGACAGTTCATTGGCAAAGGCGATGTTCACGTCGCGAAAGGCGTTTTCGGTCAGCTTGCACATTTCCGCCGTGCGCGCGCTGGTCACCACGCATTCGCCCTTCACGAACGTGCTGTAGAGCGAAACCGCCTCGGCCGAGCAGCGCGGGGTGAGGCCGCCGATCACGCGGTCGTTCTCCACCAGCTCGCGCAGGACATGGCCCGGCAGCACGCGCTCGGGGCAATAGGCCACGGCGATATCTGCCGCCCCGCCCGCATCTTGCGGGAACGACAGATCGGGCCGTGCCTGCGCCAGCCACGCGGCGATCTGCTCGGTCGTGCCGACCGGCGAGGTGGATTCGAGCACCACCAGGTTGCCCTTGGCCAAAACCGGGGCGATCGCGTTGGCAGCCGCCTCGATATAGGAAAGATCGGGTTCGTGCCCATCGCGGAACGGGGTGGGCACGGCGATCAGAAAGGCATCGGCCGGTTCGGGGCGCAGCGTGGCGCGCAGGCGACCTTCGCGGGCAGCGGCGTGGACGACCATGTCAAGATCGGGCTCCACGATGTGGATGCGCCCCTTGTTGATGGTCTGCACGGCGATTTCGTTGACGTCCACACCGATCACTTCGATCCCGCGCGAAGCGAAGACGGCGGCCGTCGGCAGGCCGATATAGCCAAGGCCGATCACGGAAACCCGCTTGAAGCGGTGGGCTGGGGTCATCATCTCTTCGGTTTCATCCCTCAAAGGCGCCGCAGTGGCCATGGCGCATGCCCCCTTTCCTACGTGATATCCCGTGGCAAAAGCCTTAAGATTGCAGAGCCCCGGGCTTTGGACGGGATGCCGATGGCGGCACGCCCGGCCAAAGCCGCGAAACCGGTGCGCAGTGGGCCGCCATGGCGGGCGGTGGTTCGGCCAGTGGATGGCAGACCGGAGCCACCGCCGCGCGGGCGACCGTATTGCGAGTGATCGGCGGCGTGTTGCTGCCGGTGAAAGGATCATTCCCCAGTTCCGCCCGCCTCGCGAGCCCAGAAACCTCCGGAAGCAATCAATCGCGGACGCGGCTAAAGCGCCATCCGCACAAATACTGAGTATTTACCTTCGTTTCGGATGCGACCCGCTGCATGCACAAAGCTGGCGCACGATTTCACCCGCGCCACAGGGCGGGAATCGCTGCAGATTCGGATTTCCGGAGGGCGCCTGGAGCCCGTTAGTGGGGCTGCATCATGCCAGGCGGCGGCAATGGTCGAGATAGCCGGCCTCGTGCCGGGCGGCGAGATCGACCACGCTGCGCCACAGCCACGATGGTGCCTGGTCGTCGGCAGGGGCTGGTTGCAATGCGTCTTGCCAAGCGCGGCGCACATCGTCGCTCATCTGCCGGGCATGGGCCATGCCGACGATATAGGCGAGATAGGAGGCCGCCGACACGGCCTGGCGGCGCGAGAACTGCTCCACCTCGATCTTGAGGTCCTGCGGCGCCAGTTCGCGCAGCACCACGGGCTTGCCCAAGAGATGGGCCGGGATCATCCGTTCCCCCAGATTGGGCGCCAGCGCACAGGCCCCCGCAACCACGCGCGCGGCCGGGTTGCTGGGCATCGCCACCCCATCGGCAGCTGGCGCCACGGAATGCACCGCTTCCTTGATATCCACCAGCGCCAGGTATTCCGGGCCTTTGTCCTGCGCGCCAACGCCAAGCACCACGGCATAGCGCAGCCGGCCCAGCGAACTGCATCCCTTGCGCCAATAGGCCGCATCCAGCACGCGCACCCGCCCTTCGCCGGCATGCCCGGCCAGGGCCAGCGCCTTTGTCCGCACGGTTGGATCGTCGAAAAGAGCAGTAATGGCTTCGCGTTCGGCCGCCGCCAAGGGCCAGAAACGCTTGCCCAGCGGCAGGCTGGGCGTGGGGCCGTCGATCCGCTCGTTGGCAAGATGACGCCATTTGCGCCCGGCCGCACGGCGACGCACTGCGCGCACCACCTTTGGCTCGGTGGGATCGTCTTCGGGCTCGGGGGAAAGCGCGCGGGAATAGCCGTCGATCATCGCGGCCAGCATCTGCGCGGTGACAATGCCCGGTAGGTCTGAACTGCGCGCCGCCGTTTCCAGCGAAAGGCCCAGGCGAATAAGATCTAGCGCCGGATTGCCGATCACCGTCTGGTCAAGATCGCGGATCTGGACAGCAAAATCGTGGTGCCGATCGGCCAGCGGCCCGAGATTGCCAAGATGGCAATCGCCACAGATCCACACCTTCGGCCCCACCGGCACTTGGGCCATAGCCGGCGAGGCTTCCAGCCATTCATAAAATTGTGCCGTATTGCCGCGCACATAGGCGTGCACCGAGCGCGCCATTTTCAGCGCCCGGCGAGCCTCCAGCGCGGCATGCCGGCGTTCCGGGGTGATCTTCAACCCGGATGGCCTGCGTGCGCAGCGGCCTTGGCTTCACGGGCCTTCTTGGCATAGTGGTGATGGGCAACGATGCAACCTGCCGCAGCACCGGCCAGCGCATGGCCCTTGCCAACGAAGTGACCGGCAACGCCGCCGGCCATGGCGCCGCGGATGCATCCCTTGGCCATGGCCGGCTGGACCGAAACGGTCGCAGTGGCAGCCATCGCAGCGATCAGAACCAGAGCCTTGCGCATCGAGAAATCTCCTTCGCGGCGATAAAGCGCGGGGTGGAGGATGTGTTCCATGACAATTTGGTCATGGCCGCCCCCCGGCCCGGCCCGCCACGCCTGATGCCACCTTGCCATGCGCCAGCGCCCAGTTCATACAGGTATGATAATTCTAATTTGGAGAGGCCAATGCAAACCCGCCGCGCAACCATCAAGCTCGCGCTCGCCAGTGCCGTGGCAGGCTCGGGCGTCGGGGCGGGCGCGGCGTCGGGGCAGGCGCTGGCAACCGACGACCGGCGTGCCTGCGGCCAGTCGTTCCGGCCTGCCTGGCCGCGCGGCATAGAGGGCCAGCGCAAGGCCGACATGGGTGATGGGCGCTACCTCAACCCCATCCTGGCGGGCGACTATCCCGATCCTTCGGTGCTGAAGGACGGCGATGATTATTACATGACGCATTCGTCGTTCGATGCGGCGCCCGGGCTGCTGATCTGGCATTCGCGCGATTTGGTGAACTGGCGCCCGCTCGGCCCGGCCTTGGCCAAGCCCCTGGGCACCGTGTTCGCCGTCGATATTGCCAAGCACGGCGATCGCTATTTCATCTACATCCCGTTCATGAAGGCGCCGTGGTCACCGCCGCTCGCCAGTTTCGCCAATATCTACGTCATCCACGCGCCGTCGATGGAAGGGCCGTGGAGCGATCCCATCGATCTTGGGATCGGCGAACTGATCGATCCTGGCCATGTCGTGGGCGAGGATGGCCACCGCTACCTGTTCTTCAATGGTGGCAAGCGGGTGCGCCTGACTGCCGATGGCTTGGCCACCGCTGGCCCGGTCGAAACCGCCTATCAGGCATGGCATTATCCCGATGACTGGATCACCGAGGCGTGGTCTCCCGAAGGGCCCAAGCTGTTTCGCCGTGGGCCGTGGTTCTACCTCGTCAACGCAGTGGGTGGCACCAGTGGCCCGGCGACAGGGCACATGGTCGCGGTCGCACGGGCGCGATCGATCAATGGACCCTGGGAGAATTGCCCGCATAACCCGATCGTGCGCGCCACATCGGATGCCGACCCGTGGTGGTCGCGCGGCCATGCCACCGTTGTGGAAGGGCCGGGCGGGCGCTGGTTCATGGTCTATCACGGGTATGAAAACGGCTATCTCACGTTGGGCCGGCAAACCTTGCTCGAGCCCATCGAATGGACCGCCGATGGTTGGTTCCGCGCCACTGGGGGTGATCTCTCACAGCCGCTGGCCAAGCCTGGCGGCCAGGCGTTGCCTCATGGCCTTGCGCATTCCGACGACTTTGCCGCCGATGGACTCGGTCGCCTGTGGTCGCTCTATGCCAGCGCGCCTTCGGACAGCGCACGCGTGCAGGTGTCTGGCAACAGCCTGGCGCTGGCTGCCAAGGGCAGCAGTCCGCAGGATGCAACGGTGCTGACCCAGCAAGTGGGGGACTGCGCCTATGCGATCGAGGTGGATGTCGAACTGCAAGGCGAAACGCAGGGTGGCCTGCTGCTGTTCTTCGATGACCGGCTGTTCCTGGGCATGGGCATCGATGGACGGCGCATGATCAGCTATCGGGGCGGCAAGCCCACCTATTGGCAGGAACCGGCGCCGCCCACGCGCCGCTTGCACATGCGCATCACCAACGAACGGCAGGTGGTGACCTTCTACTACAGCCTCGATGGCCAGGCTTGGACGCGCCATGGCGTGCGCAGCTATGTCGAGGGGTATAACGCCAACACGCTCGACAATCTGCTCAGCCTGCGCCCGGCATTGTTCGCTGCCGGCAAGGGGCAGGTGGTGTTCCGCGCCTTCCGCTATCGCGCCCTGCCGGACCCGGCCTGATGCCGGCACGGTTCAGCCCAATGTCTTGAGCAGCTTGAGCTGAAATTCCGTGGTGCGCTGGCGCCAGGATGATCCCTGCGTGAGCGGCGCGGAGAGTTCCTGGCGCGTGCGCCCCGGCACGCGCAGCGTGGCCGAAAGCGACAGCGTGCGATCAAAGCTGTGCGTCATGATCATGCTCGCTTCGCCCCAGGCGGCGCTGAGTACCTGCCAGGCGCGCGATGGGCTGTTGTAGGACCATTGCAGTTGCGCCACGTCAGCCGGCACGTCGCCCCGGGCGGTGCCGCTCCATTCCAGCGTGCCGTTGGTGCTGGCGCGCATGGTGTGCAGCAACTGCTGCCCGCCCGGCACATCGATCGGGTTGCGCTGGTCGAACAGGTTGGCGCTGGCGCTGAGCTTGACATGGCGCAGCAGCGGCGCGCTCAGATCGAACTGCGCGCCGGCGCTGCGGCTGCGGCCGGCATTGACATAGCCATAGATGCTCGCCCCTGCCGCAGTGGCGGCATAGGTCGTGCTCCACACGTTGCTGGTGGTGCGCCAATAGGCAGTGAGATTGGTTTCGATCGCACCGCGCCGGTATTGCAGGCTGCCTTCCCACGATGCGGTGGTCTGGTCCCGCAACGCAGGGCTGCCCTGGAACAGGGTGAGCGGGTCTTCGACCACGGTATAGGGGCGCAGATAGTCGAGCGGTGCCCGCTCGATCCGCTGGCTGTAGCTGGCCGCCAGGGTCAGCATCTTGCTGCTCGCGAACTGGATATGCAGGCTGGGAAAAACGGCGGTGCGGCCAAGCACCAGGCGGTCTTCACCCGGGCTGTCGATCTGGCGCACGTTGCGTTCGGCGCGCAGACCGGGGGCGATGGTCAGCTTGCCCAGCGTCTGCTGCAGCGTGGCATAGGCCGCCAGCGTGGTGCTGCGCCCGGCAAAGCGATCGTTGGCAAGGGTTGCCGGTGCGCCGTCGCTTGCCTCGCTGCTCAGGGAATAGGCCTGCGATGTGCTGTCGCGGTGCCAACTGGTGCCCAGCGAAAGCAACCGGTGCGCGGCGATCGGGTGCTTCCAGTCCACCTGCCCGTCGATCGTGGTGGTGGGAGTGCGCAAGACCGTGGCAAAGCCACCGCCGTTGCTGAACCGGGCCACGGTTTCATCCCGCACCACGGGGTTGGTATAGAGCTGCGCCGTGGCGGTGAGAGTCTCCCCCTCGCGCGTGCCGCGATGATCGACATCGAGTTCGCCGGTCAGGAAACTGGCCATGCTGCTCAACCGCCGGGTTTCGGCAAAGCTGCTGAAATCGGGGGTGAGGCCCTGATAGCTGGCGCGGGTGTGGGTGATATCGTGGCCGCCTCCACCGCCCAGGCCCAGCGACACGGTGGTCTTGGCGTCGATCTCATAGGTCGCCTTGCCGCTTAGCCGGCCGTCCGTGCCACCGCTATCGCTCTGTCCCGATCGCGTATAGGCCGTGGCCGCACCGCCACCATCGGACTCGACGTGGCGGCTGGCGGCATCGTGTGCGCGCACCATCGTGCCAATATTGCCGCCTGCTTTCAGTTCATAGCTCCACCGCCCGCGTCGGTAATGCAGCGTGGTATCGATCAGGCCATGGCCATAGCTGGAGGTTTCCACGCTGGCATTGCCCGACCAGCCCGCGTGCCGTGCCTGGCGCAGTACAAGATTGATCACGCCGCCCGTGCCTTCGGCGGAAAACTGCGCCGAAGGATTGGTGATCACTTCGATCCGCGCGATATCGCTGCCGTGCAGCGTGCGCAGATATTGCTGCGCATTGCCGGCGTAGGGATGCCCATCGACATAGATCCTGGCGTTCCCGGCGCCCAGCAACAGGATCTGGTCATCAGGGGTTACCGTCACGGCGGGCAGCCCGCGCAGCAGTTGCAGCGTATCCTTCTGCGCCGATTGCGGGGTTTGCTGCACCTGGTAGGTGCGCCGGTCGATATGCAGGGTGGCGGGCGTGCGCGCGGCGGTCACCTCGATCACGTCGGCCGCTGGCGGCACCGGCACTGGCGTCGTGGCCGATACTGCCGGAACGGCCGGTTCGATCGTCGGTGGCAATGCGGCGATCATGCGGTCTCCGGCGGGCTGAGGCACCCAGCATAGGGGCCGCGCGCCAGTCATGAACAGCAAAAAACACAGCGAGGATCAAAGCCCTAGCACCACTTTGGCGCTAACCGCGATCTGATAGAGGATCTGCGTCATGTCCTTGAGGATCTGGCGCGACTTGGTGTCGATGCGTGGCAGCACGAGCAGATCATCGCCGCTGCGCACCGCGCGGCTTTGCGCGGCCACTTCCTCGAAACTGCCATCGGCATGGGCCACCACGATCCGGCGGGCAGCGCTTTTCTGGGTAAAGCCGCCGGCCCGCTCGACGTAGCTGGTGGCGTCAAGCCCGGCCTGCCAGGCCACGGCATTGGGGAACAGCACTTCTCCGCTCACCAGCACCAGCCCATCGCGCGTCGGCACGCGCAGCAGATCGCCGTTTTCCAGCAGCAGGTCATCGCGCGCAGGGCCTTGCCCGATCACCACCTGGCCCAGCGGCTGCACTTTGCGCGCGCGGTCGATCCATTGCAGGATCAGGTCCGCTTCGTTGTGGCGTAGCTGGCTTTCGTCGTTGGTGCCCGATCGCGCGGTCAGCGCGGCCTGCTCCAGGCTGTGCAGGCTGGCGTCGAGCATGGTCTTCTGCCGGTCTCGCACGCTTTGGCGGAACAGCTGGATGCTGGTGGCATCCGATCGTTCGGAAAAGCGGATCTGGCGCAACAAGTCGCCCAGGTGCGCGCCATAGGGCAGCACATATTCCTGCCGGCTTTCATGCTCTCCCTCGATCCGCACGGTGATCGTGCCGTTTTTCTGGTCCGAGGTGAATTCGATGGTATCGCCATTGCCCACTGGCAAAGCGCCGGCCTCGCCCAGCGGGCGATAGTCGACATTGCGGATCGGCCCGGTGGCGCGGGTGATGCGCATGTGGGTGGCAACCGGCTGCGGCCCGGCGAGCAGGGCGACATCGGCCGTGGTGGGATGGGCATTGCGCGGAAATTCAAAGACATTGGCGTTGTTCGCCAGGCCCAGCACCGTCACCGTCTGTTGGCGCGGGCCGACAAAGATCACGTCGCCATCGGCCAGTGGCAAGGGCGGCATCACCCCGCGAAACAGGAACTGGTAGAGGTTCACGTGCGCGCGCACCTGCTCCCCGCGCTTGACCTCCACGTCGATGAACGTGCCGCGATCAGGATCGATGCCGCCGGCCGCATCGAGATAGTGCAGCAAACCGTCCATGCTGGTACCATCATAGAGACCGGGCCGGCGCACGAAGCCGCCGACGAACACCCGCACCGGCTGCGCCTCTGCCAGCGAGGCATAGACATAGACATTGCTGCGAAACGTGCCAGCCGCCGCCCCGGTGATCACGCGCTGGAGATCCTGGTTGCGCACCCCGGCCAGATGGATCGGGCCGATGTTGGGCAGGAACACGTTGCCTTGCGGGTCCACGGTCTGGACCTGGGCATATTGGAATGCGCCCCACAGCCGCAGCACGACCTGATCGCCCGGGGTGATCACGTAATCGGGGTTGAAATGCGCCGCGCCGGCGCGGGCAAACGCGCCGGTGAACAGCTGCGCACCGAACACCGGGCTGATCGCGTTGGCAACATACTGCCCGGAAGCGGCCGCATTGCCCGGCGCCACCGCCGGGGCCGCGCCATCCACCGGCACTGGCTGGGCGGGATTGGGGCTGGCGGTCGGCACGGCAAGCGGCATGGCGGGCAGGCTGGCGCCGCTGCCGCCGGTATTGCCCATGGCATTGGCGATGGCAGCCAGCGTGGCCGGATCGGCGCTTTGCAGCATCTGGCCCATCACGCCAGGCGGCAATCCCTGCGCCAGGGCTGGCAAAGGCGCGGCCAGGGCGGTGAAGGCGAGCGAAAGGCCCAGCGCCAGCCGACCAGGGCTGGGCATGGGGCGGCAGGTGCGGCGCATGGGTAGGCGCTCCTTTTTGGCAAACCGAAGGGTGGGAAAGATCAGTCGACGTGGTCGCGCACCACCGACACCAGCAGCAGTGCGATGGCCGCAGCAAGAAACGCGGCGAGCGTGAAGACCAGGGCGTTGTAGAGCCGGCGCGGGCGCGCGGGATATTCGGGCAGGGTTGGCGCCTGGACCACCGAGATTTGCTTCATCGCCTGCATCGCGGTGATCCGCCCCTTTTCCAGCGCGGCCAGCGTCGTCTGGTAGAGCGACTGGCTGAACTGCGCTTCCTGCTGCAATTGGCGGAACGCATCAGCCCGGCGGTTGAGCGCGCCCGGCTCGGGCGCGGCGGCGCGGGCGCGTTCGCGCGCCAGTTCGGCATCGATCGCACCGATCTGCTGGCGCACGGCCACCACGTCGGGATGGGCCGAAACCAGGTAGGCTTCCAACGTGCCCAATTGCGTCTGCAAGGCGCTTTTGCGCGCTTCAAGCTGGGCAATCGTGCCGGCCACGGCATCGAGCGTGCCATCGGGCGACACCATGCCTTCCTTGCTCTGAAAATCGAGCACGGCCTGGCGGGCCTGCTGGTTGCGCTTGCCCATCTGCGCTGCCTCGCTGGCCAGGAAATCCACCTGGGTCTGGGCCAGGCGGTGATCGTTGGCATTCATGAAAGCGGCGCCTTCGTGCAGCATGGCCGCCACGATTGCCTGCGCCGTGGCCGGGTCATAGGCGCTGGCCTCCACATGAAGCACGCCGGCATTGTCGTCATAATCGACGCGGACGCGCGCTTTCATGTAATCGCGAAAGCGCGCCATCGGCGCGTTGGCGGCGCTCAGGCGCGAAAGCCAGTCGTGGCGATGATCGGCATAGTGCGCGCGCAAGTGCAGCCGCGCGTCGAGCCGGGCGAGCATGTCTTGCGAAAGCAGGTGGTTGCGCAGCAGCATCTGGTCATTGCGATTGCCGCCGCCCGCGCCAGCCAGGCCCGACAGCAGGCCACCCAGCCCGCCCGGATCGATCGCGCCCATGCCGGCCCGCTGCACGACCACGTCGGTTTCGGAAACATAGAGGTCAGAGGCGATCAGGCACCAATAGGCGCTGGCGACAAGGCTGGCAGCGCCGGCCAGGCCCAGCACCAGATGGCGAATCCGCGCCGCGCGCCAGCGTGGGCGCCGGGCGGGCGGCAGCGTGGTGGCGCCAGGGGCTTCGCGCGGGCCCGACAGCGGCAGGGCTGGCGCTTCTCCCGGCCCGGCGTCCTGCTCGGGCAGATCGGCCGGGGGGCGCCGCCGGCGCGCGATCGGCGCGGCAGGGGCCGGGGGGGCAGGCGGATAGGCAAGGTCGGTGCTCATGCGGGCAGGGTGTCCTTGTAGGCCGCGATGGCGTCTCCCAGCCGGTCGAACCAGGTCAGCCTGCCCTGGTGGAGCAGCATGCCGGCAGTACAGAACCGCTTGAGCGTGCCGGGATCGTGGCTGACCATGATCACGCTGGCCTGGTTGGCGCGGCGGCGGAACTCCTCGGCCGCGCGGGCGCGAAAGCTGGCATCGCCGGCAGAGGTCGCCTCATCGGAAATGTAGACGTCGAAATCGAACGCGAGCGAAATGGCAAAGCGCAGGCGCGCCGCCATGCCGGTGGAATAAGTGCGGATCGGCTGGTCGAAGCGGTCGCCCAGTGCGGCAAATTCGGCAATGCGCGCCAGGCGTTCGGGAATGTCATCCTCGTGCCCGTGGATGCGGCAGACAAAGCGCGCGTTCTGGCGCCCGGTCAGCGTGCCTTGCAACCCGCCGCCAAAGCCGAGCGGCCACGATACGCGGCAATGCCGCTCCACCGCGCCGCGCGTCGGCTTGTCCACCCCCGCCAGAATGCGCAGCAGGGTGGACTTACCCGCGCCATTGGCCCCCAGAATCCCCACACTGACCCGTGGCGGGATCACGAAATTGGCGTTGTCGAGCACCCAGGGCCCCGCGCCATGCGCGGTCATGTAACGCTTGGACAGGCCGCGCCCGACGATCATCGCGCACCCACCTTGTGCGCCAGGCGCAGTTGCAGCGCGAGGCCGAGCAGCAGCAGCCCGAGAACCCAGGCAAAGAGATAGCCGGCATCGGTTTCGGGCACGGCCTGATAGCTGTCTGACAAGGCCATGCGCACCAGCTCCACGCCATGGGCCAGGGGATTGAGCATCAGCAGGGCGCGCCAATCAGCCGGTAGCGAGCCGAGCGGAAACATCACGCCCGAAATCATGTAGAGCGGCCGCAGCACGATGTGCAGCACCTGGCGCGTTTCGCGCATCAAGGTGGTGCAGGCCGAAACCACCATGCCGAACGCCACGCCCAGCAGCCACATCGCTGCGCAGGCCCCCATCATCGCCAATGGGAACTGCGGGGCAAAAGGGTGGCCCCATAGCGCCAGGAGCGCGATCAGCAGCAGGGTGATCACCAGCCAGCTCGCTCCTTCCAGAAGGCCGCGCGCCACCAGCGTGTCCACCGGCTTGACCTGGCGATAGGCAAACAGGGCGGAATTGTCGGCCGGGGCGCCGGCCACGTGATCGGCGGTCTTGCGGAACAGGAAGAAGGTCTGGATACCGACCATGATCCACACCGGCGTGTCGAGGTTGCCCACGCTGTGCACCCGCACGGCGGAATAGAGCACGAGCAGGTAGGCGACGTGGAATACCGGCTCGAACAAGACCCAAGCCCAGGAAATACGCGTGGCGAACAGCCGGGTCAGCGCCTCGCGCAGCATCAGCGCGCGCCAGACCGACCAGGTGACGGCCAGTGATGAACGCGCCGGGGCGGCCGGGCCGGCAAGATCAGGAGAAGGCGGCAAGACGGGGAAGGGCATCGCCTCTACGCCGATGCCGCCTGGGCCGGACTATCCCAGGCAAACAGCGCCTGAGGGTTCCGAGGGGGCGGAGGCACCGCTGCCGCGCAGTCGGGCGTGGGGCCAGTGGCGAGCGTGGCGCAGTCTGCCATGCGCACCACGCCGACGGGCAGCAGAGCGCCTGCGCCTTCCACCACGAACAGCGCGGTGACGTTGGCCTGCCTCATCACGGCCAGCGCGTCTGCGGCGCGGGCATCGGCGCGCACCGTGCGCGGGGCGTGGGTCATCACGTCTTCGGCGCAGGAAGTCAGCAGGCCATGGACATGGCGGCGCAGATCGCCATCGCTGATCGCCCCCACCAGGCAGCCGGCGCGATCGACCACACCGGCGATGCCCAGGCTCTTTTCGGTCATTTCCAGCAGCACGTCGCGCATCGGCATGGCCATGGGCACCAGGGGCACGGCATCGCCGCGATGCATGATGTCGGCCACGGTGGCCAGGCTGGTGCCGATGGCGCCGCCTGGATGAAGCTGGCGCAGCTGTGCATGCGTCGTGCCCCGCGCCGCCATGGTGGCAATCGCCAGCGCATCGCCCAGCGCCAGCATCAGCGTGGACGAGGTAGTGGGTGCGACATGGGCCGGGCACGCCTCGCGCGCGGGGGGCAGGACCAGGCCAATATCCGCGCTGCGCAGCAGGATCGAATCCGGCTGCGCGCTGATGCCGATCAGCGGGCAACCCAGCCGCGCGGCATGGGCCAGGATCGGGCGGAGTTCGGGGGTATTGCCCGAATTGGACAGCACCAACAGCAGATCGTCAGGCGTGAGCATGCCCAGGTCGCCATGCGCCGCCTCTGCCGGGTGTACGAAGAAGGCCGGCGTGCCGGTGGCGGCCAGGGTCGCGGCCAGCTTGCGCCCGACATGCCCCGATTTGCCCATGCCGCTCACCACCACGCGTGACTTGGTGGCCAGGAGCAGGTTCACCGCATCGGCAAATCGGGCATCGAGCGTGCGCGCCAGGCGATCGAGCGCGTCGGCTTCCGTCTGGATCACCCGGCGCCCGCGCGCCAGCAGGTCTACCGCCGGCATCGCGCCCGGTGCGGGTTGTGCAACGATCTGGCCCTCTGGCTTCATGAAATCACCGTCCCCCTTGCGCCGGTCCCGAATGCCTGCCCCATGTGCGGGCGTCAGCGCGATCCGTGCCGCCGCCCATCGGGATGGCCCTTAGTAATCCCTACTGGATCGCCATGCGGCGCCTGTTCCCACGGAAATGAAGCGATAACCGCGTCGCCGCTGGCCCTGGCGGCGGCTTTGGGCCATGCCTGCCCGTGCGTTTCGTGATAGAAACAGCCTCTCAATTTTCGAGGGAGTTTGCCCCACTCATGCAACTGCGCCACTTGCGCTATTTCGTGGCCCTGGCGCGTCTGCGCCACTTCGCACGCGCTGCGGCGGAATGCGGCGTGTCGCAGCCCACGCTGTCGGCCGGGCTGGTGGCGTTGGAGCAGGATCTGGGCAAGCGCCTGGTAGAGCGCGACCGGCGTTTCATCGACCTGACGGCGCAGGGCCAGGCCATGCTGCCGTGGGCCGAACAGATTCTGGGCGCGATGGGCAGCATGGCCCAGGCCGTGGCTGCCACCGCTGCACCATTGGCGGGGCGGTTCCGCCTTGCCGCCATTCCCGCCGCGCTGCCGCTCGTCGGCCGCTTTGGCGATGCGCTGCTGGGCCGCTATCCCGGACTGCACCTCGCCGTCCACCAGGCCACCAGCCGGGTGATCGAACAGGATCTCCAGGCGTTGTCGTGCGATGCCGGCTTGACCTATCTCGATCACGAGCCACCCGCCAACGTCATCGCCGTGCCGTTGGCGCAGGAACGCTATCTCTTTGTAACCCATGGCGATGCCGCGCGCGAAAGCGGCGCGGCGATGGATTGGGCAGAGGCGGCTGCCATGCCGCTGTGCCTGCTGCACCAGGGCATGCAGTATCGCCGCATTCTCGACGCGCAGTTCGCCGCCCGTGGCCTGGCCCTGGCGCCGCGTGCCGTGGCAGACAGCTATGTCGCGCTGCTGTCGCTGGTGCAGTCGGGCCGCTTTGCCACGATCATCCCCGATAGCTATGCCGCGCTGTTGACCGGGCTGGACTGGGCGGCGATCCAGCCGATGGAGGGCGTCGAAACCGCGCGACGGCTGGGGCTGGTCGTGCTCGATCGCCAGCCGATGGGGCCATTGGCGCTGGCTGCGCTCGACGTGGCGCGCGCTCTGGCGGCGTGATAGAGAAATTCTATCAAACTTTGCGCAATTCGATTTGACCGCGCGCGTCGACGGGGCGACATTTCGCGCCATGACCGAACCTGCCGAACTGGACCGGATCCTTGCCGCGCACGCCGGGCGCGAGGGATCCCTGCTGCCGATCCTGCATGATGTGCAGGCCGTCTTTGGCCATGTGAGCGAGGCGGCCGAACGAGCGATCGCCCACGCGCTCAATCTCAGCCGCGCCGAAGTGCATGGTGTGGTCAGTTTCTATCACGATTTCCGCACCGCGCCCGAATCGCGCCCGGTGGTCAAGCTGTGCCGCGCGGAAAGCTGCCAGGCACGCGGCGTGGAGGCACTGGCCGCGCGCCTTCGCGCCGATGGGCCGGTGAAGGTGGAAACGGTCTATTGCCTGGGGCTGTGCAGCGTGGGGCCGAACGCGATGGTGGGCGACACGCTCCACGCCCGGCTTACGCCTGAAAAGCTCGATGTTCTGGTGGGAGGCCTGGCATGAAGGACGTGGGCATGAGCACGACCGTGCGCATTTCCGACGACGCACTGGCCCTCGCCTGTGGCGCCGATGCCGTGGCTGCCGCCTTCGCAGCGGCGGGCTGCACGGTGGAGCGGGTATCGAGCTGGGGCATGCACTGGCTTGAACCCCTGGCCGAGATCGACGGCGCCGGGTTCGGACCGCTTGATGTGTCCGACGTGCCTGCCGTGCTGGCCGGCACCAGCGACAAGGGCATCGGCCCGATTGCCGATCACCCGTTCATCGCCGGCCAGCAGCGCTTTACCTTCGCGCGCGCCGGCAAGACCCGGCCGTTGAGCCTGGAGGATTACGCGGCGCATGGCGGCTGGGCGGGCCTTGCCCGTTCGCGCGAAATGGGGCCGGAAGCGACGATTGCGGAAGTCATGGCCTCGGGCCTGCGCGGCCGGGGCGGGGCAGGCTTTCCCGCCGCGATCAAGTGGACCACCGTGGCCAAGGCGCCGGCCACGCCCAAATACATCGTCTGCAATGCCGACGAGGGCGACAGCGGCACCTTTGCCGATCGCATGGTGATGGAAGGCGATCCCTTCATGCTGATCGAAGGCATGGCGATTGCCGCCCATGCCGTCGGCGCGGCGAAGGGCTATGTCTATATCCGCAGCGAATATCCCCATGCCATCGCCAAGATGCAGGCTGCGGCCCAGGCGGCACGTCCGCACATCGCCCCGTTCGAGGTGGAAGTGCGCGTGGGCGCGGGCGCCTATATCTGTGGCGAGGAAACCTCGCTGCTCAACAGTCTGGAGGGCAAGCGCGGCGAAGTGCGGGCCAAGCCGCCACTACCCGCATTGGAAGGGCTGTTTGGCCAGCCCACCGTGGTCAACAATGTGCTGACGCTGGCGGCGGTGCCGTGGATTCTGGCGAACGGCGGTGCGGCTTATGCCGATGTCGGTTTTGGCCGGTCCAAGGGCACGATGCCGATCCAGATCGCCGGCAACGTGAAGTATGGCGGGCTGTACGAGGTCGGTTTTGGCATCACGCTGGGCGAACTGGTCGAGGTGGTCTGTGGCGGCACGGCCTCGGGCCGGCCAGTGCGCGCGGTGCAGGTGGGCGGGCCATTGGGCGCCTATCATCCGCCGGCCGATTTCCACTTGCCGTTCGATTATGAAAGCTTTGCTGCCGCCGATGGCCTGATCGGCCACGCCGGCCTGACCGTGTTTGACGATAGCGTGGATATGAGCGCGCAGGCGCGCTTTGCCATGCAGTTCTGCGCCGCTGAATCCTGCGGCAAATGCACGCCCTGCCGCCTGGGTTCCACGCGCGGCGTCGAAGTGATCGACCGCATCCGCGCCCGCCAGGGCCGCAGCGCCGATGCGGTGGAAAGCCTGCCGCAGATCCATAACGCGAAAAAGCGCGCGCGGGGCCTGGCCGACGAGATCGCCCTGCTCGAAGACCTGTGCGAGACGATGAAGTTCGGCTCGCTCTGTGCGCTCGGCGGGTTTACGCCCTATCCCGTGCTTTCGGCCTTGCGCCGATTTCCCGAGGATTTCGGTGCGGTGTCTGCTGACGCTGAGGCAGCCGAGTGATGGCGCCTTGCCGCCAGGGGGCTTCGACAAGCTCGGCCCGAACGGGTTTCAAGGGCGTGAAAACCCAAATCCGGTTCGCCCTGAGCCTGTCGAAGGGCGCTGACGACAGCGCAATGGTGCGCCCATGATCCTGGGCGCCGTCCTTGCCGGGGGCCAATCCACCCGCTTTGGCAGTGACAAGGCTGTGGCCGAACTGGCAGGGCAAAGCCTCCTCGCTCATGCCGTGAATACCCTGCAGCAGCAGTGCGACACGGTCGTGGTTGTGGGGCGGGACGATGCACCGGCGCCCTGTCTGCCCGATCGCCCGCGTGCCGGCATGGGGCCGCTGGGTGGCATCGCCGCCGCGCTCCACCATGCCGCTGGCCACGGGTTTGATACGGTGCTCACGGTCCCGGTCGACAGTTTTGGCTTTGCCGCCGATACGGCTGCCCAGCTCTCCCCCGCGCCGGCTTATTGCGAAAGCCAGCCGGTGATCGGGCTGTGGCCAACCAGCGCCGCGCCTGCGCTCGATGCCTTGCTGGCCAGCCCGGCCAAGCACAGCTTGCGCGCCTTTGCCCAGGCGCTAGGCGCGCGCCCAGTTGCGCTGACGAATATTCCTCACAATATCAACACCCCGGCGGATCTTGCCGCCGTGCAGGAGCATGCCCATGGGCTATGAACGCCAGGCCGATTTCGGCACCCCCGAGGTTCGTTCCGACAGCCAGGTGACGCTGGAAATCGATGGCCGCGCCGTAACCGTGCCGGCCGGCACCACCGTCATGCGCGCGGCGGCGGTTTCGGGCGGGTCGATCCCCAAGCTGTGCGCCACCGACAACCTCAAGCAGTTCGGCTCGTGCCGCCTGTGCCTGGTTGAAATCGACGGCATGCGCGGCACGCCGGCGTCGTGCACCACGCCGGTGGCCGATGGCATGAAGGTCCACACCCAAAGCGAAAAGCTGGCCAGGCTGCGGCGCGGGGTGATGGAGCTTTATATCTCCGACCACCCGCTCGACTGCCTTACCTGCAGCGCCAACAACGATTGCGAGTTGCAGGACCAGGCCGCTGCCGTGGGCCTGCGCGATGTGCGCTATGGCTATGAGGGGGCCAATCACCTGGAGGCGCAGACCGACGCCAGCAATCCCTATTTCGATTTTGACGCGACCAAGTGCATCGTCTGCTCGCGCTGCGTGCGCGCCTGCGATGAAGTGCAGGGCACCCTGGCGCTGACGGTGGAAAGCCGCGGCTTCGGCTCGCAGATTTCGGCGGGCGTGAAGTCTGACGATTTCCTCTCGTCGGAATGCGTATCGTGCGGCGCCTGCGTGCAGGCCTGCCCGACGTCGGCGCTGATGGAAAAGGCCGTGACCGAAATCGGCAAGCCCGAGCGGGCCGTCGTCACCACCTGCGCCTATTGCGGCGTGGGCTGCACGTTCCGCGCCGAAATGCGCGGCGAACAGCTGGTGCGCATGGTGCCGTGGAAAGACGGCAAGGCCAACCGTGGCCATTCCTGCGTCAAGGGCCGCTTTGCCTGGGGCTATGCCCAGCATCAGGACCGCATCCTCAAGCCGATGGTGCGTGACAGCATCGACCAGCCCTGGCGCGAGGTCAGCTGGGAAGAGGCGCTGGGCTTTGCCGCCAGCCGCTTCAAGGCGATCGCCGCCAGCCATGGCAACAATGCCCTGGGCGGCATCGTATCGAGCCGCTGCACCAACGAGGAAGGCTTCCTCGTGCAGAAGCTGGTGCGCGCCGGCTTTGGCACCAACAACGTCGATACCTGCGCCCGCGTCTGCCATTCGCCCACCGGCTATGGCCTCAAGACCACGTTCGGCACGTCTGCCGGCACGCAGGATTTCGATTCGGTCGAAGACAGCGACGTGATCCTGGTGATCGGCGCCAATCCCACCGATGGCCATCCGGTGTTTGGCAGCCGGATAAAGCGCCGCCTGCGCCAGGGCGCCAGGCTGATCGTGATCGATCCGCGCCGCACCGATCTGGTGCGCAGCCCGCATGTGGAGGCAGACTATCACCTGCCGCTGCGCCCCGGCACCAATGTCGCGGTGCTGTCCGCGCTGGCGCACGTGATCGTGACCGAGGGCCTGGTCAACGAGGCGTTCGTGCGCGAACGCTGCGATTGGGACGAGTTCCAGCACTGGGCCGAATTCGTGGCGCAAGAGCGCAACAGCCCCGAATTCCTCGAACCCGTCACCGGGGTTCCCGCCGATCTCGTGCGCGGGGCGGCGCGGCTCTATGCCACGGGCGGCAATGGCGCGATCTATTACGGGCTGGGCGTGACCGAACACAGCCAGGGCTCCTCCACCGTGATGGCGATTGCCAACCTCGCCATGGCGACCGGCAATATCGGTCGGCGCGGCGTGGGGGTTAACCCCTTGCGCGGGCAGAACAACGTGCAGGGCGCCTGCGACATGGGCAGCTTCCCGCACGAGCTTTCGGGCTATCGCCATGTGTCTGATGCCGCCACGCGCGCGCTGTTCGAGGCGGAATGGGGTGTCAGGATCGATCCTGAACCGGGCCTGCGCATTCCCAACATGCTCGATGCCGCCACTGACGGCCTGTTCAAGGGGCTCTATATCCAGGGCGAAGACATTCTTCAGTCAGACCCGGATACCAAGCACGTTGCGGCGGGCCTGGCGGCGATGGACTGCGTCATCGTGCATGACCTGTTCCTCAACGAAACCGCCAACTATGCCCACGTCTTCCTGCCGGGCTCCTCGTTTCTGGAAAAGGATGGCACGTTCACCAATGCCGAACGCCGCATCCAGCCGGTGCGCAAGGTGATGGAGCCGCTCAACGGTTATCAGGACTGGGAAGTGACGCAGGAACTGGCGCGCGCCATGGGCCTCGATTGGAACTACACCCATCCCAGCGAGATCATGGACGAGATCGCGCGGCTCACCCCCAGCTTTGCCGGGGTAAACTATGCCCGCCTCGATGCCGAAGGCTCGTTGCAGTGGCCGGTCAACGATACCGCGCCCGATGGTTCGCCGATCATGCACGTCGATGGCTTCGTGCGCGGCAAGGGCAAGTTCGTGGTGACCGACTATGTGCCCACTGACGAGCGCACCGGGCCGCGTTTCCCGCTGCTGCTGACGACGGGGCGCATCCTCTCGCAATACAATGTCGGCGCGCAGACCCGGCGCACCGAAAACAGCGTGTGGCACGCCGAAGACGTGCTGGAAATTCACCCGACCGACGCGGAAAACCGCGGCATCAACAGCGGCGACTGGGTGCGCCTGGCCAGCCGGTCGGGCGAAACCACGCTGCGCGCCACGGTGACCGATCGGGTGGCGCCCGGCGTGGTCTATACCACGTTCCACCATCCCGCCACGCAGGCCAACGTGGTGACCACCGACTATTCCGACTGGGCCACCAATTGCCCGGAATACAAGGTGACGGCGGTGCAGATCACCCCGTCCAACGGGCCGAGCGAATGGCAGGAAGACTATGCCGCGCAAAGCCGCCAGGCGCGGCGCATCGCCGGCAGCGCGATGGAGCCAGCCGAATGAGCGGGCAAACCGAAGCCAAGCTGGTCTACATGGCCAACCAGATCGCCCGCAACCTGGTGCACGAGCCGCACCCGGCGGCGGCTCTGGCCGATCACTTGCACGCGTTCTGGACGCCGGCGATGCTGCGCCAGATCTTTGCCCACCTTGCCGCCCATGGCGAGGATGGGCTCGATCCTATCGCGCGCACGGCCTTGGCCGAACTGGCCGCCGGCCACGCCCCGCCACCGCAAACCAAGGCGACCGATCCCGCGCACCATGGCGCCGATGCCGGCTGACCTGCCGCCCGGCGCGGTCGACCACGCCTTTGTCGAACATTTCGCCGATGGCCGCCCGCCCGTGCCGCGCGCTCGTGCGCTGGCGCAGGAAGCGCCCGTGGCGATCGAGATCAATGGCCTGGGCTATGCCGTGATGATGGCCACGCCCACCGATCTTGAAGACTATGCGCTGGGCTTTTGCCTGTCGGAACAGTTGATCGCCGATCCTTCCGGGTTCGTGGCAGCGCAGGCTGCCGAGATCGAGGGGCGCGGCTGGATTCTGCGCATCACGCTGGCCATGGCCGATGCTGCCCCGCTGATGGAGCGCGCGCGGCTGCGCCTGTCCGAAGGATCGTGCGGCCTGTGCGGGATCGAAAGCCTTGAGCAGGTCTTGCGCCCCTTGCCGCAGGTAGGCGCGGCACTGGCCGTGAGTGATGCGGCACTCTTTCGCGCCACCGCAGCCATGGGCGATCACCAGGCGCTAGGCCGTGCCACCCGCGCCGCCCATGCCGCCGCATTCTGCACGGGCGATGGCACGATCCAGGCGCTGCGCGAAGACGTTGGTCGCCACAACGCCTTCGACAAGCTGGTCGGCGCTATGGCGCGTGCCGGGATCGATCCGGCCAGCGGCTTTGTCGTGCTGACGGCGCGGTGCAGCTATGAACTGGTGCAGAAGGCGGTGATCGCCGGGGTGCCGCTGCTCGTCACCGTATCGGCGGCCTCGACCCTCGCGGCAGAGCGCGCGCAGGCGCACGGGCTGCGGCTGGTCAGCCTGGCGCGGGACGACAGTTTCCTGGAAAGTTGAGCGGCTGGCGCTTGCGCTCAGCGCGCGTCAGCCAGCGTGGACAGCGCCTCGCGCAGGGCTTCAAGGCTGACCGGCTTGGGCAGCATCGGCGCTTCGGGGGCGCCGGCATCGGGATCGAACGAGGCATGCCCCGACAGATAAAAGAACGGCGTGCCTTCCTCGCGCAGGCGCAGCGCTACTGGCACCGAGGTGGTGTCGCTGCCCAGTGAAAAATCGAGCAGGGCGGCATCGACCGGGCCTTCGTCCAGCGCCGATAGCGCCTGGTCCACCGTGGCCACTGCCGTTACCTTGTCATGGCCGAGGTCTGCCAGGTTTTCCTCCAGCAGCATTGCGAGCAGGGGCTCGTCCTCGACAACCAGAATTCTCATCATTGCAATCCTTGGTGGCGTTTGTTGGTGCCGGGCGCGAAGGCGCGGCACAACGCCAATTCCACAAAACCCTACCCCATCTGCGGCATACGCGAAACTGCCGATGATACGAATAGGGTTGCATCCAGGGGGTCTATCCCCTGATTGCAACGCTTTGGCCCGTTTTTCGCCCGGATCATGCCCTTGGGAACCAGCGCGATGCGCCAGGGATTATGGCTTGGCCATGGCCCCGCGCGCGATTCGTTTTCCTTACGAGACCCCCGGTCTGGATGTCCGCTGGCAGCGCCAGCTGTTGATCGGCGGTGTGGTTGCGCTGCTCCATGTCGGCCTGATTCTGGCGCTGGTGCACGGCCTGGCTGGGGGCATTGTCGCGCTGCGCCTGCCCAATCCGGCATTCGTGCTCTATGCTCCGCCCGAACCCACACCCACGCCCACCCCGCCCAGCAGCAGCATGCGGCCAAGCCATGCCGCTTCGGGGGCTGCCGGGGCGATGGGGCGCAAGGCGCGGCCCAAAGAAATCATGGCCCCACCGCCGCGCATCATTATCCCGGCCTTGCCGGCCGCCCCGGTGGCGGGGACTGGCGACGCGGCACGGTCGGGCGCCGGCCCCACTGGCACGGGCAACGGCGGCGCCGTCGCGGGCTCGGGAACGGGTAGCGGCGCTTCAGGCAATGGCGATGGTGATGGCGCGGCGCAGCGCGTGGCCAAGATCGCCGGAGACATCACCGCCGCCCGCGATTATCCCGCCGCGGGCCGCGCCGATCGTGCCGGCCGCCAGGTGGTGATCGTGCTGCGGGTGGATACGCAGGGCAATCCGGTGGCGTGCCGCGTGCAACAGGCCAGCGGCAACGATGAAGCCGATGCCATCACCTGCCGCCTGGCTATGCAGCGCTTCCGCTTTCGCCCGGCGCGCGACGCGCAAGGCCAGGCGATAGAAGCCGAATATGGCTGGCGCCAACGCTGGTGGGCGCCCTAACATGTGTTAGCGTGGCGCGGAAACCTTGTTGTTTTTGCAGCGCCGCACCTGTGAGTCGCCTTTTTTCAGCGACAAAATCAGCACGTAACGTGACGATGACGTTGCGGCGCAATGCAACTTTATCCCGGTTCCATCGTTGGTTCATCGAACAGACATATTCGGGGCGAGCCAGCCAGATGACACGTGACCTTTCCACTTCCTTGCGGCGCGCCACCCCTGTTGCAGGGGCCGTGCTTGATTTCTTCGGTACCGATGCAGCTTCCCGTGCACCCGCCCGCCGCGTGGCGCTGATTGGGGGCTTCGCGCCGCGCAAGTGCGGCATTGCCACGTTTACCACCGACGTGTTCGAGCAGCTGGGGCTGCATCACCCCGAGCTGTCGGTCGACCTGCATGTCATCGACAGCCCGACCGAGCCGCTGCCCTATCCCGATGCGCGCAGCGTGATCCGGGCCGATCAGCCCGAAGACTATCGCATTGCCGCGCGACGCATCAACGAAGATGCCGTCGATGCGGTGTGGCTCCAGCACGAATACGGCATCTTTGGCGGCGAAGCTGGCGCCATGGTGCTCGAACTGCTCGATCGCGTCGCTGCCCCCCTGATCGTTACGCTGCACACCGTGCTGGCCAGCCCTTCTGCCGAGCAGCGCGCGGTGCTCGATCATATCCTCGATCGCGCCAGCGGCGTCATGGTCATGAGCGAACATGGCCGCGATGTCCTGGCCGCGGTCTATGGCGTCGATCCCAAGCGGGTTACCGTGATTGCCCACGGCGCACCCGATCGCCCGTTCGGGCGCCATGCCCAGTTCAAGGCCCGCGCCGGTCTTGAAGGCAAGAACGTGATCATGACCTTTGGCCTGCTGGGCCAGGGCAAGGGCCTGGAAACCGCGATCGAGGCCTTGCCGGCGATCGTCGCGGCACACCCCAACACGGTGTATCGCATTGTCGGCGCGACGCATCCCAACCTGGTTGCCGCAGAAGGCGAAGCCTATCGCGACAGCCTGATGGACCTGGCGCGCCAGCTGGGTGTGGCCGATCACGTGATGTGGGAAAACCGCTTCCTCGAAACCAGCGAACTGCTTGACCAGCTTGAAGCCTGCGACATCTACCTGACGCCCTATCCCAATCTCCAGCAATCCACCTCGGGCACGCTCAGTTATGCCGTGGCGCTGGGCAAGGCGGTGGTTTCCACCCCTTATCTTCACGCGCGTGAACTTCTCGCTGATGGTGTCGGCGCGCTGGTGCCGCCGCGCTCGGCGCAGGCGCTGGCGGATGCCGTCAACGCGTTGCTGGGTGATCCTGCGGCGCTCGATGCCATGCAGCGCCGCGCCTATGCGCGTGGCCGCGAAACGATCTGGCCGCGCTTTGCCGAAAGCTGCGCCCAGCTGGTCAACACCGTGGCCGCCACCGCGCCGCAGCTGCCGCCGTTGACTGCCACGCCTGGCACCAGCGGGGTTTGGGCGATGTGTGACAGCACCGGCATGTTGCAGCATGCAATCGGCGTGGTGCCTGATCGCCGCCACGGCTATTGCCTGGATGACAATGTCCGCGCGCTGATGCTGATGGGCGTGGCCGATAGCATTCCCCTGGCCGAGCGCCAGCGCTGGGCCACGGTCTTCGCCTCGTTCGTCCAGCACGCCTGGAATCCCGAGGCCGGCCGCTTCCGCAACTTCATGGCGTTCGATCGCTCGTGGTGCGAAGACGTCGGCTCGGAAGACAGCAATGGCCGCGCCCTGTGGGCCTTGGGCCATGCCGTGGCCCACGCGCCGGACGCCGGCCTGCGCGCATGGGCGCGGCAGTGGTATGATATCGTGCTCGATCCGCTGGGCAGCGTCGAATACCCGCGCAGTATTGCCTTTGCCGTTCTCGGCGCGGCGCAGGTTCTGGCGGTGGAGCCCGATCACCGTCCCAGCCGGGAGTTGGTCGAACGCGGCGGCGCGGTGCTTCATGCCTTGCTGGCGGAAGGGCGCCGCCCCGATTGGGCGTGGTTCGAAGCCATGCTGGGCTATGACAATCCGCGCCTGCCCGAAGCGCTGATCCGTGCAGGCCATCTCATGAACCGGGCAGACTGGCTGGAAAGCGGGCTGGAAGCCTTGCGGTTCATCGTGGCGCAACAGACCACTGCCACAGGTCAGTTTCGTGCGATTGGTTCGGAAACCTTCACCCCGCCTCATGCCGTATCTTATGAAGCCAAGCCATTCGACCAGCAGCCGCTGGAAGCCTGGGCCGCGGTGGAAGCATGCGCGGCAGCCTGGCAGGCCGAAGCCAGCCGGGACGAGCACGGTGCCCGCGGCGCGTCGCAAGCGCTGTGGCGCAGCCATGCCCAGGCCGCCTATCGCTGGTTCCTGGGCGCAAACGACCGTGCCCAGCCGCTCGGCGATCTGGCTAGCGGGCGGTGTCGCGATGGCATTACCCCGCGCGGCATCAATGCCAATTGCGGTGCCGAATCAATCCTGGCATTCCAGCTGGCACATTATGCGCTTGCCGAGTTGGAACGGGCCAGCGGCCCGCGCGTTGGCAGCGAAACCGCAGCCCTTGGCCAATCGTTTGGCCCATCCAGCAAGGTAAGGAGTGTCCTTGGCGACCGAGCCTACAAATCCCAGTCTCACGCCAGCTGACACGGTGGCGGCCAACCCTGTGGGAACGCGCCCCGACGGGGTGGGCAATGGCCTGCGCATTCTCGAGCAACGGCTTCATGCCGATCCGTCACGCGTCGTCCTGCGGCCCTTTCACTTGGGCTGGCAGGGTGGCGCGGGCGGCGGCTCGCGCGCGGCGCGGCTGGTCGCCGATGTCCTCTCGCTGGACGAGGCAGAAGCGGCCGAGGAATACGCCCGCGTCTTGCGCGATTTCGAGGAGCGTCATTGGCAGACCGAGCAATTGTTCGAGGAACGCTATGTCGAGGTGCGCCAGGCGCTTGACCTGGATGACGGCGCCATTCCGCCGGTGCGGCGGCGCCTGATCGGGGCCTATTTCTGCCACGAATATACTTATGCCGCGGCAGCCTTGATGAACCCGTCGATCGTGCCCCATCCCGATCAATCGGGGATGCTCGATGGCGCGGTGCGCTTTGTCATGAGCCTGCGCGCGGTGGGCGAAGGGCATATCAGCTCGATCGTGTTCCGTGAGGGCGTGGCCAATGCGGATGGCAGCTTCCAGCTGTGGCCGCAAAGCGCGTTTGCCACGGCCATGCTGCCCGACGCCAGCACTCCGCCCGCCGGTGACCAGATCGTGGCCTTGCATCGCCATGCCGAAAGCACCCTGTCGAACAGCGTGATCTTCCCCGTGACCGAGCAGCAGCGCGGCGGGCTGGAAGACCTGCGGCTGGTGCGGTTCGATCACGGAGGCGGCGATTACGAATGGATCGGCACCTATACCGCCTATTCGGGCAGCTCGATCCGCTCGGAGCTGCTGCGCACGCGCGATTTCCGCCGCTTCGGGCTTGAGCCGATCCAGGGCCGCGCCGGGCGCAACAAGGGCATGGCCCTGTTTCCCCAGGCGATCGACGGGCGCTATGCCATGGTCGGGCGCCAGGATGGCAAGAACCTGTTCCTGCTCCGCTCAGACCGGCTGGATTGCTGGGACGATGATGGCGTCTTGCTGATGGAGCCGAAATTCCCGTGGGAATTCGTGCAGATCGGCAATTGCGGCAGCCCGATCCTCACCGATCAGGGCTGGCTTCTGCTTACCCATGGCGTAGGCGCCATGCGCAAGTATGCGCTGGGCTGCGCGTTGCTCGATCGCGATGACCCTTCGCGCGTGATCGCGCGCAGCAAGGTGCCGTTGCTTACCGCCATCGATGCCGATCGCTACGGCTACGTGCCCAACGTGGTCTATACCTGCGGTGCGCTGATGGTGGAGGACAACCTGTTGGTGCCCTACGGTATTTCCGATAGCGCGGTGGGTTTTGCCACGATCGGCGTGGATGATATCCTCGATCTGATGGAATGACCGTGCTTGCCAGTGCCGCGTTCTTGGCCGCAAGAGGGACGGCATGATCGCGCAAACCATCCAGCTGTCGCTCGCCCCAGTCTTCGTGCTGGTGGCGATCGGCAATATCATGAACATCCTGACCACCCGGCTGGGACGCATCGTCGATCGGTCACGCCACTTGCAGCAGCTGCATGCCGAGACGACCGGCGTGGCGCACGATGCCGTGGTGGTGGAAATGCGCTATGTTGATCGGCGCATCCAGCTCATCGGCCGCGCGCTCCTGCTGCTGGTGCTCTCGGGCCTGGGCATCGGGGTGACGGTGGGCT
This sequence comes from Novosphingobium sp. GV079, assembly GCF_003058045.1. NCBI lineage: Bacteria > Pseudomonadati > Pseudomonadota > Alphaproteobacteria > Sphingomonadales > Sphingomonadaceae > Novosphingobium > Novosphingobium sp. GV079. Next base: position 40,752 of record NZ_QBUE01000023.1, read on the forward strand.
CGCTGTTCTTCAACCAGATCACCGGCATCGCGCATCTGGGCGATGTCACGGCCACCACGTTCTTCATCGCCATTGCGCTGTTGATGGTGGCGCTGATCTATCTGCTGCTGGAAACGCGGCTGGTCGCCAGCACCCTGCGCCTGCCGCCCGAGTTTCTCGAACTGGAACGCAAGGACCTGTGAAAAAATCGCTGCCGAACGCGCAAAGTTCGGCAGCGATCTGGCCCCGTATCAGGCCAGCAGCTTTTCGCCCTTTTCGCGGATCATCCCCTCGATCATGCCACGGGCAAAGCCAAGCCCGGCGGGAATGTCCACGTCAAACAGCACCTGGGTATCTTCCAGCGTCACCTGGCTGGGGATGGTAAAGCCCATGGCCGATACCGTCATGGTCAGGTGATCGGCATCGTTCCACTGCGTTTCGACCTGGGCCATGCCGCCGATCAACTCGCTGGCCTTGCCCGAGGCATCGCCCAGGCGGGCCTGCATGCGCGCGCGGACCTCGTCCTTGCCAAGGGAATGGGGCAGGGCAATTTGCATCATGTCTTCTCCACTGGCGGAACAAGGCGCACGGGGAGCGCGCCGTTGTCGGCCAAAGCATCGCCTTCCAGCGCATCGCCATAGCGATAGTCAAGATAGCGGCCGCGCACGGCCAGGGCATCGATGTCTCCGGCGGCAAGCTGGCGGGTAATCTGGTCGATCTCGCCACTGATGCGGGCCAGGCCATCGGCCAGTTGCTGATCGGCATTGCGGCCGCCGCGCTCTTCCTGGCGCAGATGGGTCGGGATGCGCCGCCAGCTTTCCACCATGCCGGGCAAGTGTTCGCCCACCAGGCTGCGCACTTCGGCCACGGCCGGCTGGCTGGCGTCGATCCCTTCCAGCTGCGCGCCCAGCCCATCGAGCTGTGCGCCGATCTGATCCACCAGCCGCACCGCCGGGGCGGGCAGGGCAGGTGCCTGCGCTTCCAGCCACAGCTGCGTGCGGCCCACCATGGTGCGCACGTCACCCCGGTTGATCGTCGCGAGGTCCGGCACCTTGAGCCGGGGATAGGTAGCAAAGAAACCCACCACGCCGATCACCGCCAGGATGGTCAGCAACAGCCCGAGCAGCCCGATCCCGTCGATCACCAGGCCCACGGCCATTGCCGCCAGCAGCACCACGCCCACGGCCATCGCCATGCGCGTGGCTTTCCTGGCGACATGCTGCCGCTTGAGTTCGGCCGAGCGCAAGCCGATCGACCGCCGCCGCCCGCCGGCGCGCTGGTGCGCCAGGCTGTCGCGCGCGGCGCGCAGGATTTGGTCGGATTGCGAAGCAGTCATGGTTTGGCCTGTTGTGTTTTGACGATTGCGCTGGGCCAGCACCACCCCCCGGCCCCCTCCTCTGAAGAGGAGGGGGAGAAGGGCGATAAAAGCCCGCTACTCTTCAGAGAAGGGCGTTGGGAGTGGTGGAAACCTGAAGCTGCCATCACCCCTCCAGGCTCAACAGCGAGGGTGCGCTGGCCTGGGTGGTGTTCTTGGCCGCGCCTTCGGCCCGGGCGATATAGCCCTTGGACTTTTCCACCTCGCCCGACAGCGTGTCGACCGTCTGCTTCATGGCGTCGAGCGCCTTGAGCTTGAAGGTGTCGATCGTGTCCATCGTGTCATAGATGTTCTGGAACGCGCGCTGCAGCGTTTCCAGCGGGATTGTGCTGGACGCCGCCATTTCGTGGATACGCCCGGTCTGCTCGCGCAGCAGCTTGCCGGTGGAATCGATGATGTTGGCGGTGGTGGTGTTGAGCGCGGTGATCTGCTCCAGCACCAGGCGCTGGTTGGTCATCGCCTGGGCCACGGTCACGGCGGTGCGCAGCGCGGCCACCGTGGTGGTGCTGGCGCGGTCCACGCCCTTGACCAGTTCGACGTTGTTCTTCTTGACCAGGTCCAGCGCCAGGTAGCCCTGCACGGTTACCGCCATCTGCGTCAGCAGATCCTGCAGGCGCTGGCGGGTATAGAACAGCGCGCTTTCGCGGATCGCCTTGGCCTTGGCCGGGTCGGTATGATCGAGATCGGCGGCGGCATCTTCCAGTTTGGTATCGAGCAGGCGGGCAATGGTGATCATCTGCTCCAGCTGGCCCATCCCTTCCCACAGCTTCTGCCGCTCCACATCGATCGCGGCATTGTCCATCAACAGCTCGTCCTTGCCGGCGGCCAGCCGTTCCAGGATCGCCTTGATATGGCCTTGCGCGGAAACATAGCCGTCGAAATACTTCTTCATGCTGTTGCCAAAGGGGATGATGCCCAGGATCTTGCGCCCCGAAGACAGGTTGCCCTTGCGCGCCGGGTCCAGCTCTTCGATCGTTCGGCGCAGCTGCGCCAGGTCGGCACCGACCCCCGAATCCTTGTCCATCGCGCGGATCGGGCGATCGAGGAAGCGGTTGGACATGCCCGCCGCCTGGGCGATTTCCTTGCGGCCCATCGCCGTCAACTGGTCCACCCGCTTGCCGAATTCGGGGCTGGCCGCGTCCTGGGCCAGCAGTTCGGTGACAAAGGCGTCGGCCTTGGCCTCCAGCTTGCCGCGCGTTTCCTCGGCCACGGGCACCAGCCCGGCGGCCTGCTGCGGGGCCACGACCGGCACGGGATCGGGCGGGGTCAGCGTAATACCGGGCGCCTGCTCTGCGGTGGTGGTCGAAGGGGTCGATGCCATGACGCGGTCCTGTCTTTTCCTCTGCGGATCGGGAGCTTGCCCTCCGCGCGTGGAAGATGGCCCCGGCCCGCGCGCTGCGCAAGGCGCTATTCCGATGAACGGCCCATGCGTTTCGCCCGGCGGCGCAGGCGTGCCCTTTCTGCCCGCTCGACAGCCAGAGCCATGGCGCGCAGGCTTTGTCCATGACAGTACACGATGAGCAAGCGCGGGGCCGCCATGTGGTAGTGTTCGGCGCATCGGGCGGGATCGGCGCCGCGCTGGTGGCGGCGCTGGCGCGGAAAGACGATGTTGCCGTGGTCCATGCCGGCGCGCGGCGGCGCGTCGACGCCATCGCCAAAGTGCGGCCCTTCACCTTCGACTATGCCGATGAAGCCAGTGTGGCGCAGGCTTGCACCGTGCTGGCGCAGCAAGGCCCGCTCGACATGGTGCTGGTCGCCACCGGGCAATTGACGCTGCCCGATGGCACGCCGCCCGAGAAAAGCGTGCGGTCTCTGGGCCAGGCGGCGCTGGCCCAGCAGTTTGCCGTCAATGCCATCGGCCCGGCCCTGATCATGGCCCATGTCCCGGCCCTGCTGCCCCGCGATCGGCGCGGGGTCTTTGCCGTGCTTTCGGCGCGGGTCGGCTCGATCTCCGACAATCGCCTGGGCGGCTGGCACGGCTATCGCGCGGCCAAGGCGGCGCTCAACATGCTCCTGCGCGGGCTGGCGATCGAACTGGCCCGAAGCCATCCCCAGGCTGTGGCCGCCGCGCTTCATCCCGGTACGGTGGATACGGCGCTGTCTGCCCCATTCCAGCGCGGGGTGAAGCCCGAAAAGCTGTTTAGCCCAGACTATTCAGCCGGTGCCCTGCTGGATGTGCTGGAGCAGCTGCAGCCGGCCGACAGCGGCAAGCTGTGGGCGTGGGATGGGACGGAAATTCCGTTTTGAGCTGAGCTACAAGCCCTCCCCCCGACCCCCTCCCGCCTGCGGGAGGGGTTGGGGGAGGGCCTGTTCCCCCCTAGAAACCGATCAAGCCGCCAGGCTATAGGGCTCGATCTCGCCCGACAGGTACAGCTTCTTGGCCTTGGCGCGGCTCAGCTTGCCCGAGCTGGTGCGCGGCAGGGTGCGGGGCGGCACCAGTTCGACCACGCAGTTCATGCCGGTGATCGAGCGTACCTTGTCGCGGATCTGGTCGCGCAGCTTCACCCGTTCTTCCGGGTCCGAGACGCGGCAGTGCACCAGCACGGCCGGGGTTTCCTCGCCATTTTCGGTTTCCACCGAGAACGCGGCAATGTCACCCTGGTGGAAGCCGGGCAGCTGTTCCACCGCCCATTCGATATCCTGCGGCCAGTGGTTCTTGCCGTTGATGATGATCATGTCCTTGGCGCGGCCAACGATGAACAGGTAGCCCTGCGCGTTGACGTAACCCATGTCGCCAGTGTCGAGCCAGCCGTCGACCATGCAGGCCGCGGTCGATTCGGGATCGCGGAAATAGGAGTGCATGACCGAGGAACCGCGGCACCACACCTTGCCGATGTGGTGGTGGGTCAGTTCTTCGCCATTCTCGCCACGAATCGCCACTTCCATGCCCAGCACCGGCACGCCGCAGTTGACGATGGCGCGATAGCGGGCCGGGCGTGACAGGTCGCGCGGACTGCCCGACAGGCGCTCTTCCTCCACCAGTTCCACGCGGATGCCTTCGCCCGGCGGCATCACCGTGACGGCGAGCGTCGCTTCGGCGAGGCCATAGCTGGGCAGGAAGGCGCTGGCCTTGAACCCGGCATCGGCAAAGGCATTGACGAAGCCCTGCATCACGTCGGGGCGGATCATGTCGGCGCCGTTGCCGGCCACGCGCCAGCGCGACAGGTCGAACCGGTCGGCCACGCTGGTCTGGCTGGAGATGCGGCGGGCGCAGATGTCATAGCCAAAGGTTGGCGAATACGACAGCGTGGTGCCCTGGTTGCGGCTGATCAGGTCGAGCCAGGCGAGCGGGCGGCGGGCGAAATCCTCGGTCTTGAGGTAATCGACCGAAACCTGGTTGGCGATCGGCGAGAGGAAGCAGCCGACCAGGCCCATGTCGTGATACCACGGCAGCCAGCTGACGCAGCGATCGCCGTCGCCAATGTCCATGCCATGCGAATGGCCGGCCAGGTTGGCGAGCAGCGCGCGGTGGGTGACGGCCACGCCATGGGGAAAGCGGGTGGAGCCGCTGGAATACTGCAGATAGCAGATCGCATCGGGATCGGCGGTGGGCAGTTCGCCATCGGCCAGCGCGCCCTCGTCGAAGGCAGCCCAGCTCAGGCCCGGGCAACCCTGGCGCGCGGCGGCCTGTCCGCACATCTCGGCCAGTTCGCCGGGATAGACCAGCAGGCACGGATCCGAGCTGGCCAGCTGCACGGCGAGCTGGTCGATATAGTTTTCCTTGCCGCCAAAGCTGGTGGGCAGGGGCAGCGGCACTGGCCAGGCACCGGCATAGACCGCGCCGCAGAACAGCGCGGCAAATTCCGGGCCGGTTTCGGCGATCAGCGCCAGCCGGTCACCCGGCTTGACCCCGCGCGCCACCAGGCGACGGGCCGCAACCAGCGCATCGCTGCGCAGCTGGGAAAACGGATAGACCTGCGTGAGCGTGCCGCGCGGATCGTGGAAGTTGAACCCGCGCTCGCCCTGGGCGGCATAGTCCAGCGCATCACAGAACGTGGCAAAATCCGCATAACGGCGCGGCTGCGCATCGTCGTTTGGCGTTGGAACAAGAGCCATCTTCTCTGCGACGGCGGCCGTAACGGTCATGCGGTACCCCAGGTATGGAACAAGATATCGGTCTTAAAACAGTCGGTCTGTGCCGCCACTTCCGCCCAAGGCAGTGAATGGTGGCTGACTGGCTGCGGCTCCTTGCGTGGGCAGCGCCTTGGCGCAAGCCCCCATGGTCAAGAAACCGTAACCCGAGGTTCTCATTTAGTCCGGAGTGTGGCACGAATATGGCGTGAACCGCCCTGATGTACCAGATCGTCGCACACGGCGGCCTCCTCGTCCGCTCGATGCGGCGCTGCTCGATGAACTGGCACTGGGTTACGTCGCCCGCTTTGCCACCAGTACCGGCAAGCTGTCGGCCTATCTCAACCGCAAGCTGCGCGAACGCGGCTGGGATGAAGATGCGCCCAGCCCGCCCGATGTGGCCGCGATCATCGCGCGCATGGCCGACGCGGGCTATGTCAGCGATGAAGGCTATGCGCGCATGCGCGGCGCCAGCCTGCGCCGGCGCGGACTGGGGGCGCGGCGCATTGCCCAGGATCTGGGCCAGGCTGGCATCGCGCCCGATCTGCGCGAAGAGGCGATGGGGTCGGCCCAGCAGGCCCGCGCCGCCGCGCTCGCCCTGGCGCGCAAGCGGCGGCTGGGCCCGTTCGGCCCGCGCGATGACGATGGGCGGATCGACCCGGCCGTGCGGGAAAAGCAGGTGGCCGTGTTCCTCAGGGCAGGGCACCCCCTTGCCATGGCGCGCGCGCTGGTGAATGCAGCGGGCGAACGCGAAGCGGAAGATTGGGTTTATGACGCAGACGATTAAGACCGGGATGATGGGCGCGGCACTCGCCCTGGCACTGGGCATCATGGCCTGTTCCCCGGCCACGGCCGACGCTGGCCATCACAAGTCCGATGCGATGCCCGCGCCCACCGGCGCGGTTGGCGTCCATCCCATCTCGGGCCTCAAGGTCATTCCCCTGGCGATCGCCACCAAGGGCGGCACCCACCAGTTTCGCGTGGAAGTGGCCGTGACCGGCGAGGAGCAGGAAAAGGGCCTGATGTTCCGCACCGCGATGGGCGCGGACGAAGGCATGATCTTTCCGATGGACCCGCCGCGTATGGCCGCGTTCTGGATGAAGAACACGGTGATCCCGCTCGACATCATCTTCATCGGCCCCAACCACCGCGTGCTCAACGTGGCGGCCAACGCCGTGCCCTATGACCTCACCCCGTTGCCCTCCACCGGGCCGGCGGCGGCCGTGCTCGAACTCAATGGCGGGCGCGCCGCGCAGATCGGGCTCAAGCCCGGTGACAAGATCGCCTGGTAAACGCCTCGAGGGATCGTCGGCAACGCAGGTGCAACAGCACCCTTGCCGACTCCCCCTCGCAGAGGCTAGGGGCAAGGAAACCCGCCGCGGCGGGCGGCAACTGGAACAAGAGCTTCATGAGCATTCTCGGTAAGATCTTCACCTGGTGGGACGGCGCCACCTTCGGCACCCTGCTCGACAGCGCCCGCAATGGCGAACTCGTGGGCCACGATGCCCGGGGCAACAAGTATTACCGGGCCAAGAAGCCGTATCCCAAGGGACATCCGTTCCAGGGGCGCGAGCGTCGCTGGGTGATCTACAACGGTGCCAACGACGCCAGCCGCGTGCCGGCCGAATGGCATGGCTGGCTGCACGGCTCGCTCGACGGCGTGCCGGAAAGCAACCTGCCGCCGCCGCGCATCTGGGAAGTGGAATTCACCCCCAACGCCACGGGCACGGCCGCGGCCTATCGCCCGCAGGGCGCGCTGGAACGCGGTGGCCATCGCGCCGCTGCCACCGGCGATTACGAAGCCTGGTCGCCCGAAGGCTGATGCCTGCCCGCCGCGCGCTGTCGGTTGCGGTCCTGCTGGCCGGCGGCACGCTGTTGCTGGCCGGCTGCAACCACCGCGAGCCGGCCGAAACCGCCCCTCCGGGCGAGGCGACAGCCGCCGCGCCGATGCCGGCGGCCAGCGGCGCGGCCGAAAGCGATTACGGCACCCCGGTCAAGGACCGCGTCGCCACGCTGGGCTTCCTCAACAAGCGCAACAACATCACGCAGGACATCGTGCTGCGTTCGGGCGAGGCGCGGCGCATCGGCAATGCCATCGTGCGCCTGGGCACGTGCGAGCGCACCGCGCCGTGGGAAGACCCGGCCGAAACCGGCGCTTTCGTCCAGCTGTTTGTCGAAGAACGCGCCACCACCGAACAGAAGCTGACCTGGCACAAGGTCTTTTCCGGCTGGCTGTTCAAGAATTCGCCGTCGCTCAACGTCGTCGAGCATCCGGTCTATGATGTTTGGGTCAAGAACTGCGCGATGAAGTTCCCCGGCGAGGAAGACAGCCCAGCCTCGGCCGCTGCGGCCAAGAGCGCGGCAAAGCCTGCCGGCAAGCCCGCCGCCGCCCCTGCGGAAGAGCCCGATGACAACGCCCCGGCCGATGATGCCCCGGTGATGGAAGACGGCGGCACGCCTGCCGATTCGCCCACGCAGTAACGCCCCGCGTCGTCCAGCCGGGCAAGATAATCGGCCTGCGGGATTTCCACCGCCCCCAGCGAGGCCAGGTGCGGGGTGGAAAACTGGCAATCGAGCAAGACCACGCCGGCATGGCGCAGCGCCGCGACCAGCCAGGCCAGCGCCACTTTCGAGGCATCGCTTTGCCGGCTGAACATGCTTTCGCCGCAGAATACGCGGGCAAAGCCCACGCCATAAAGCCCGCCCACCAAAGTGCGCCGGCCATCTGGCCCGGTTGCCCAGGTTTCGATCGAATGGGCATGGCCCAGGGTGTGGAGCGTGCGATAGCTTTCGCGGATACGCTGCGAAATCCAGCTGTCCTGCGCGCCATCGCGCGGGGCCGCGCACGAATCGATCACGGCATCGAACGCGGCGTTGCAGGTGACGGTAAAGCGCCCCCGGCGCAGCGTGCGTGCCAGCGAGTGCGAGCAATGAAAGCCATCGAGCGGCAGGATCGCGCGCAGGCGCGGCTCCACCCAATAGACATCGGGATCGTCGCGGCTATCGGCCATGGGAAAGATCCCGGCGCGATAGGCCCTGAGCAGCAGATCGGGCGGAATGATGGAATTCACAGGTTGCAACATGATCGTTGAAAATCTTCATCCGCCGGTTGCGCTGCCCGCGTCAACCCATTAAGGGGCCGTCACGAGCACAGGAGCGTAGCTCAGTTGGTAGAGCATCGGTCTCCAAAACCGAGGGCCGTGGGTTCGAGTCCCCCCGCTCCTGCCACTTCCCAGCGCAAAGCTAGGAAGTACAGGCACCTGTGACAAGGTTAGCCAATCACGACTTCGGGCGGTTAGCCAAATCGAAGTCGATCACAGGAGCCATGGCCTGGCGGGCCATGCGCTTTTGTTCCACCGCAGCGGTGTAAACTGCCACCTGGCGATCAGTGGTCCAGCCTCCCACAGCCTTGAGTTCCTGATTCGACGCTCCGTTTTCGGCTGCGCGGCGAGCGGCGGCTTTGCGCAGGCCGTGGGCGCTGCAATGGGGCAGGCCGGCATCGTTGCACCATTTGCGCATACGCTGGCCCAGGCCGGCGCGCGTGAACGGCAGGCCGTAATCGGTGACGAGGAAGGTTTCGGTGCCTGTGACGGGCATGGCCTCGATCGCTTCGACCAGCTGCGGCGCAGCAGGCAGCCACAGAACTTGGCCGGTGCTGTCCTTGGTTTTGGACGGGGTCACCTCGATCTTGCCGTCTTTCAGGTGCTTGCGGCCAAAGGATGATGCGTCACCACGGCGCAGGGCCGTCCAGAGGAATATCTCGAGCGCCAGGCGTGGCTTGGTGCCCAGCGGGTGGTAGGCACGGTATTGCTGGATCTCTTCCTCCGTCCATGTGTGGAAGCCGCCCTTGGGAACGGAGATTGAGGCGGCCTGGTCCACCGGGTTGGGGCGCTGCAGGCCGAGCAGCTTGATCGCATAGTCGAAGAACGTCTTCAGTTCGCCGCGCAGATTGTTCGCGGCACTGGGGCCACCGATCATGCGGCCCTTTTCGTTCTGCCGCTTCTCGGCCGCGCGCAATAGCAGCGCCTCAATGTGATCGAACCTGAAATTCGTGATCAGGTCGTGCGCTACCTCGGCCACGAACTTTTCGAGGATCAGGGTAGCGGTGCGCGCAGTGGCCGGGCTCTTGCCGCCGAGGAAGGCGGCCGAGCTGTAATAGCGACCGGCAACCCATCCGACGGTGCCATGAGCATAGCGGGGCGCCGGCTCGGCCGTGCGCTTGGAGATGAAGCCTTCCAGTTCTGCCTGGCCCTCGGGCGTATTGGGGTGCGCCTTGAAATAGGAAGATCGCCCGGCAAGTCGCCAGCGGTAGCGGCGCTTGCCATGGCGGTCGACAAATGAGCTGACGTTTGCGGGGAGCTTTTCTTTACGGGCCATTCTACAACAGGCGATCGAGGGGATTGGCGGTGGCTGGGGGCGGAACTCTCGATTCGCCCTTGGCATATATCACGATGTCGCCGCCGGCCGACACTTGCACAGAGCCCACGTCCATGCCTGCACGGATCGCGGCTCTTACGGCGCGCTCGATGTCAGCCTGGGCAACGCGGGCTTTTGCAGTCAAGCGGCCTCCTGCATGGCCAGGTGGGCTTCGGTGCAGCGGCGCACCGCCGTGGCGAAGTGCTGGGGGTTGTGCTCGATCCCCTCGAATCGCTTGCCGGCGCGGATCGCGGCCACGCCGGTGGAGCCGGTGCCCATGAAAGCATCGCAAACCGACACGCCGCGCACGTTGCGTATGATCTTGTCCATGACGAGATCCGGCTTCACCGTGGCGTGGCCGAAATCCTTGAGGGCGCGCGATCGGCATTCGACCACCCGCTTGAGATCGGCCAGGGCGCCGGCGGGGTGATATCCGCGGCTCCAGGCATGCACATAGGTTTCGATCTCTGGCACATAGTGCTTGTTGGCCACCGGCATGGGCGTGAGCTTCCGCCAGACGCACAGGACGAAGCGCGAAAAGCTGCCGGCGCAGTGTTGCAGCACCTGCGGCAGCTGATCATTGTGACAGAACACCACGACGGCACCGCACTGGAGCGGGTTGATGATCCGCAGTTCGAAGCCCTGATCGAGCTTTTCCGCGCGGATCTGGTCCAAGTGCGGGCGCCGCGCGCGGAAGGTGCCGCCCCCGGCCGCGCGGAACTTGTACGGCGGATCGATGACGTCGGCATCGAACCAGCCCAGCAGCGGGCGCAGAGCATAGGCATCGCCTAGCCAGAGCCGGTGCGGGCCGATCTGGACGAACTGGAATCCATGGGCTTCCTGCAGGGGCAGATCGTCAATCATGCTGACATGCTCCGCCGGCCTGGGCGCATTGGCGCAAGCCAAAGTCCATCCGGCAGCGCCGGAGCGCAGAATTGAGCGGGCGACCTTCATGCCCGTCCGCCCAGGCGCAGCGCACGGCCCACTCAACATAGCCGCGCCGGATCATGTCGGCGGCGTGGATCTCGGCCGGCGTGGGCTGGGCTGGT